>SYIB01000012.1 GCA_005798965.1 Planctomycetia bacterium | reverse complement strand
GTGGTCGGCGGCGCCGAGTACTTCTGCTGCAGCCAGAACACCACGCCCATGAGCAGCGGCACGAGGTTGATGCTCTCGAGCGTGAAGAAATACAGGTACACCGAGACCGGCAGCGCGATGAACCGATCCGGCGCGCTCAGGTCGTTGAGGAACGCCCAGTCAGGGCTGATCGCCTGGAAGGCACCGAAGAACGCCGGCTGCTGGCGCAGCTCAAACGCGATGTAGAGCACCGCGTACAGCGCCATCCAGATCGGCATCTGCAGCACCATCGGCGCCAGGCCGCCCAGGCAGCCCATCGGGTTCATGCCCTTCTCGCGGTAGAGCCGCATCTGCTCCTGTTGCATGCGTGCCTTGTCGCCGGCGAAGCGCTTCTGCAGCGCATCGAGCTCGGGCTTGAGCGAGGCCATCTGCTTGCTGAAGCGCGCGATCGAGATCTGGCTCGAGCGCGTGAGCGGGTGCAGCGCCAGACGCACGAGGATCGTGAGCACGATGATCGCCAGGCCCCAGTCGAAGACCACCCAGTCATGGAGCAGGCCCAGGAAGACGACGAGGCCGTTCGCCAGCCACGAGAAGGTGCAGAAGGTGCAGCAGCCTCCCATCTCGTACACGATCATGCCGATCATGCCGAGCGTGGACATCGGCTGCTCGTCGAGCAGCACGCGGCGCTCGAGCGGACCGGCGTAGACGCCCAGGCGCATCGACGCAGCGGATCCGGGCGTGACCACCTGCTCACCTGAGGTCACGACCGTGAAGATGGGCAGGCCCGTCGCGACCGGATCGCCGAACTGCGCCTGGATGCGCTCGACCGCCGGAGCGACACACAGGCTGGGGGTGCCCTTCTCATTGACGACGCCCGAATGGATCGCGAGCGCGAAGTAACGGTTGGTCGTGCCGAACCACGAGAGCGTGCGCTGGTCGGCGGCGCTCGTGGCCGTCGGCCAGAGGTCCCACTGCCCTGCCTCCAGCTGCGACACGACCGAGCTGCGCACCATCGAGGTGTCATTGCTCAGCACGATCGACTGTCCTGGGTCGCGCTTCTCCGAGAGCAGCGCACCGATCATGAACCTGCGGATGTCCATGAGCGATCCCGGCTCGAGCGTGAGGTCGCCCGGGCCATACTGGAGCCAGCGCACGCGGTGCTCCTTGCCGTCGAGCGACTCGACCGACTGCTTGATGCGGAGTTCGTGCCCCGAAACGGTGAACGATCGGCGCGCCTTGATGATGGGCGCACCAGCCTCGTCGTGCACGACCGTCTCGAAGCTGCCGTCGCCCGCCGCTGCCCAGATCGGTGCGCCGCCGGCGGCGGCAAACATGTTCACGGCGATGCCATCCACCATGAGCGAGTTCACGGCGAGCAGCGGCACCGACTGACCCGCGAGCGTGTCGATCGGCTCGAGCCGGTAGCGCTCGTCGTCGGAAGGGAACTCGCCCTTGCCCGCCTTCGCCCGCTCGGCGGCGACGCGCGCCTTGGCCGTCATCCATTGATGCGCAAACACCACGCGCGCGATGCCCGCGCCGCGCGCCGTGAGCTCGAGCTGGATCCGCGCATCGGCATCGGTGAGCGGACCGCCCACGATCATGCTGCCGGAGCCGACAGCGGCGGGCCTTGCTTGCCAGACTGGCTGCTTGGCGGCGGCGGTTGCAACCTGTGTCGCATCGTTGGCCGCAGCAGCTTGAGCCGGAGGGCTCGCGCCCGCAGCCTGCGCCGGTGTGGTGGCCACGTTGGCTGCTGCTTGGTCGGCATTGACCCCTGCAGCCGCAACCGGCTGGGCTGCGGTGGTCGTGGCCGCCGTGCCTGCTCCAGCACCCGCTTGAGGGTCCGCTGTGGGCTGCTGTCGGCCGCCGCCGGTGATGATGGCGAAGACAAGCGCCGTGGCGATGGCCACGACGACGAAGGTCACGATCGTTCGCTTCATGGTTGGTATCCGTCAGGTGCGCAGGGCATCATTTGCCCTGCAGCAATCGCTCGCCGAGCCAGTCGTTGATCTCGGGGATGCGCTTGATCTTGTCGACCGTCGTCTGCACGTCGTACGGCAGCCGGTGAAACTCGACGAGGCCCTCCCTCGAAGAATCGGTATCGAGAATCGCGTAGCTCGCCTCCACGAAGCCATCCCGCGGCTGGCCGACGGAACCGGGATTCAGGATGACCTTGGTGCCGGCCACGATCTGGTACCGCGCGCCATCGAGTTCGGTGGGTTTATAGAACTCGTACACGCGGTCACCATCGCCATCGCCCGCGATGGACTCCATGAACACGCCGGGGCAGTGCGTGTGGCCAACGAGGCAGACGTGCTCGAAGCGATCGAAGATGCTGGCCATCTTCATCTGGCTGCGGTCGCCGTCATCGGGGAAGATGTATTCATTGATGGGGCGGCGCGGAGAGCCATGCACGCACAGGTACGGGTAGCGGCTCGCAGGATCGACCGGCGGCGGCTCGCTGAAATCGCGATCCCGCGCCACGCGCACGCGCAGGCCGTTGAGGAACGACCATCGGCGGCGGCCCTCGTCGGGGCTCGCCTCGCCATCAAGCTGAAAGCGCGTCCAGTAGGCGGCCTGCTCGGCGATCTGGTTGAAGTTCGTGGGCTCGTAGAGTGCCGCGAAGTCGTGGTTGCCCATGAGCGCGAACTCGCAGCGCTTGGCCACGAGGTCCACGCAGGCGACCGGATCCGGCCCGTAGCCGATGATGTCACCCAGGCAGACGACGCGGTCCACGCGCTGCCCGTCGATGTGCGTGAGCACGGCCTCCAGGGCCTCGAGATTCGCATGGATGTCGCTGATGAGGGCCGTACGCACGGTGGATCCTGATGAGGTCTCGCGATGGTAGCGCGCGCCCGACGGACCCGGCGGCGAGGGCTAGAATGCGCCCCCCATTGCCCGGCCGCGCCGGGCGCAACGAGGACCACACATGGCTGAGACCAAGCACTACGACCTCATCGTGATCGGCGGCGGACCGGGCGGTTATGTGGGCGCGATCCGCGCAGCACAGATGGGCATGAAGGTCGCCTGCATCTAGCGCGACAAGCTCGGTGGAGTGTGCCTCAACTGGGGCTGCATCCCCACCAAGGCGCTCCTGCACAACGCCGAGGTCTACATGGAAGCCATCCGCCATGGCGCCGACCTGGGCATCGAGATCGACCCGAAGGCAGTCAAGCTCAATTGGGAGAAGGTCATCGGCCGCAGCCGCGGGATCACCACGCAACTCAACTCGGGCATCGCGTTCCTCTTCAAGAAGAACAAGATCGACCACATCCAGGGCCATGCGCGCATCCTGAGCGGCAAGACCGCGGCGGGCCCGTGCAAGGTCCTGGTGGGCAAGGCCGTCGGGACCTACTACACCGGCACCGGGGAAGGCACCGACCAGGTCGTGACCGCCGACCGCATCATGATCGCCACGGGTGCTGCGCCACGACAACTCCCCTTCGCCGCCAACGATGGCAAGGTCATCATCGGTTCGGCCGATGCGATGACGCTCCCCAAGCGCCCCGAGTCGATGGTCATCATCGGTTCGGGAGCCATCGGCATGGAGTTCGCCTACTTCTACAACGCCTTCGGCACCAAGGTCACCGTCATCGAGATGCAGGACCGCATCCTGCCGGTCGAGGATGACGACATCTCGACGGCCGCGTTGAAGTCGTTCACCACGCAGGGCATCCAGTTCCGCCTCGGCCAGGTGACCAAGGCCATCGACAAGACGTCCAAGGGTGCGACCGTCACCATCGTCGACGCCAAGGACGAGAAGAAGTCAGAGAAGCTCGAAGCCGAGGTCGTGCTGGTCGCGATCGGCGTGCAGGGCCGCACCGATGGCCTCTTCGATCCCGCGCTTGGCATCCGCATGGAGAAGGGCCACGTGTGGACCGACTTCAAGGACAAGCCGCGCCCGACCTACCAGACCAGCGTGCCGGGCCTCTACGCGATCGGCGACGTGATCGGCCCACCGTGGCTTGCCCATGTGGCCAGCGAGGAAGCCGTGGCATGCGTCGAGCGCATGAAGGGACATGACGTGCCAGGCGTGAACTACGCCGCGATTCCCGGTTGCACCTACTGCAACCCGCAGGTCGCCAGCGTCGGCGTGACCGAGCGTGATGCCAAGGCCAAGGGCATCCAGTACAAGGTCGGCAAGTACCCGTTCAAGGCGCACGGCAAGGCAATCGCCGTGGGTGCTACGGAAGGCCTCGTGAAGATCATCGTCGGCCAGTATGGCGAGATCATCGGTGGCCACATCTTCGGCACCGACGCGAGCGAGCTCGTCGGCGAGATCTGCCTGGGCATCGCCATGGAAGGCCTGGCCGAGGACATCATCCACACGGTGCATGCGCACCCGACCATGCACGAGGCGATCCACGAGGCTGCGCTGGCCACCGAGGGTCGCGTCATCCACGGCTGATCGATATCCTCATCATGCACATCGCGCACGCCGCGTTCCTGGTGGGACGCGGCGTGTTGCGTTGTGCTGACTCCACGCCGCGCAGTCGCCCCTGCTACCGTCCAGTCCGATGAGCGACGCACCGTCGATCCCACCACGAACGCGATGGCTGACGCCGCTGCGCGCCGATGGCCTGCTGCTCGCGTGCGCGGTGATCTGGGGCATCAGCTTCCTCTGGCAGAAGTGGGCGAACGAGCATGTCGGTGCGCTGACCTACGTGGGCGTGCGGAGCCTGCTCGGTGCGCTGGTGGTGGCGCCGCTGCTGATGAAGGCCTCGGTCCGTGCCGCGATGCGTGACCCTGCACGACGGCGTCCGCTCCTGCTCGGCGGCCTCGCCGCGGGCGCCTGCCTTGCGGCGGCAAGTGCGTTCCAGCAGACCGGGTTGAAGACCACCACCGTGACCAACGCTGGCTTCATCACAGGGCTCTACGTGGTGCTCGTGCCCTTCATCGGCAGATTCCTTGGCCAGCGGATTGGCTCGGCCGCATGGGTCGCGGTTGTCCTGTCCCTTGGTGGTCTCACGCTGCTCTCGTTCAGTCATGTCATGTCGGTCGATGACCTCGCGGGATTCATCGACGGCCTCAACCATGGTGACCTCTGGGTGCTGGCCTGCGCCGTGACCTGGGCGGTGCATGTGCACGTGGTGGGCTGGGCCGCACCGCGAAGCGATGCCATCGCGCTGAGCGTGCTGCAGTTCGTGGTCGGTGGTGTGATCGCGACCTCGCTGGCCTTCGTGTTCGAGTCACCCTCGATCGGTTCGATCGAGGCCGCCGCCGCGCCGATCGTGCTCAGCGCGATCTTCGCCGTCGGCGTGGCATTCACGTTGCAGGCCGTGGCGCAGGACGTGGCACCGCCCACGCACACGGCGATCCTGCTGAGCCTTGAGAGCGTCTTCTGCGCAATCGCAGGAGCGGTCTGGCTCGGCGAGGAACTCGGCGTGCGGCAGGTGAGTGGAGCGGCGCTGCTCTTGGCCGCTGCGCTGCTCGCGCAGCTGCCTCTGTCGTCAGCGCGCAGGCGGGACGACGAACAGCAACGAACCTGACGGACGATCCTTCATGCGGTCCGGGCGGATCAACTCCGCGCGTCCGGCCTGGTTCACGGTGCCCACAAGATCCATCGGTCCTTCGGGCGCGCGCAGGATCACGACCGACCAGCCAGCATGCGATGGCTCGGGCGTCGGCGTGATCACACCGCCGGGAAATTCCCAGCAGAGGACCGCGAAGGTCCTGGGTGCAGCCGACAGCAGCATGACGGTCCTGGCGCGGGCCGAGCGCCACTGCGCGGGCAAATCGAGCTTGGCGATCGAGTCCACGAGGGCCTTCGCACGGATCCACGCTGGCGATGCGTCAGGGCGCGGTCGTGGTGCCATCCAGTCTTGCTGGTCCACACGCTCGCGATCGATCGCCTCGAGGGTCGGCTTGAGGAACGACGCGAGCGCCGGAAGGGACTGCTGCGCGCGAAGACCCACGGCGCGCAGCAGGTAGAGCCGCAGCGCCGGATCGATCGCCGGCTCCGTGGCCGGCGGCTGCACGCTGACCATGTCGTGCATCAGCGCCAATGCTGCGTCAGGTCCATGATCAGCATCTGCGGCAAGCCGCTGCGTCAATGGTGCAAGCAGAACGGCCAGCGGCCGCGAGGTATCGCTCACGATCTCGAGCACGTCGAGCAAGCGCTCGGTCGGCTTGGCCTGATTCACCGAATCGAGGGCCTGCACCATGATCCGGCCGCCGCTTTCGACCACCGCAGTCATCGGTCGACGGTGCCACTGGCGCGTCCCATCACGCATCACGATCAGGGCGAGTTCGTCGAGCCTCAGGTCGCGCACGCGCGCCTGAACGCCGGCCGACCAGTCATGTTCGCGCGGCAGGAGCGCCAGGTAGCGACGCGCTGCATCAACACCAGGACCGACCGTGTGATCCCTCAGCCACGCTTCGATGCGCTCGCGTTGCGCGCGTGATGTCGCGAGCGACTCAGGGAGAGGATCCAGCGAAAGTCCCCGGGCAAGGACGTGCCAAGCCACGACCGTGCGCCACGATGGCTCCGACCGGGCCGCGGCCTGGAATGACGGGACGAGCGGATCGTCCGCACGGGCTTCGATGAAGTTCCGCAGTGCCTGGCCGTACGCTTCCGGATCACCCGCCTGGGCCGCGATCGATTCGATCGCCTGCGTGCGTTCGGCGCGCACCTTCGCCGCAGCGTCCTCTGCATCGAGCAGGGCCGCAAGCGCATCGAGCCGCGGGCTGAGCACCGCGGACACCTCGGTAC
>SYIB01000093.1 GCA_005798965.1 Planctomycetia bacterium | reverse complement strand
CCGCGGTGCCGTCGCCGCGGCGCTGCGCGCGCTCGGCGTCCCCGATGCGTCCATGGCGGGCGCGTTCGAACTGCTCGACCGTCGCGACAAGCTCCCCCCCGACGAGTTCTCGCAGCGCGCCGCAGCGCTCGGGCTGCCTGCAGCCGCGCTTGAGCGTTTCAACGAACTCGCTCGCACCCGCGTCCCGCTGTCGGCCGGCATCGATGGTGTCGTGGCGGCCTTGGGGGTGCCGGCCTCCGACGTTGCTGAACTTGCCGCGTTGGTCTCGGTCCTCGAGGCAATGGACTTGGCCGCGTGGTGTGAATTCGATCTCGGCATCGTGCGCGGGCTGGCGTATTACACGGGTGTCGTCTTCGAGATCCACGAAGCCAGCGGTGCCGAGCGGGCGATCGCCGGCGGCGGCCGCTACGACGGGCTCATCGAACTCTTCGGCGGCCCAAGCCTGGGTGCGGTTGGCTTCGGCATGGGTGATGTGGTGCTGGGGCTCGTGCTTGCCGATCGAGGCTTGCTGGCACCCGATCGCGCTGCGGAACTCCTCCCGAGGCCGGACTGCTTCTTCATCAGTGCGGATCCGGCGTTCGACCCCATCATGCATCGGTTGCGCGCGACGCTGCGCCGCGCGGGCCTCCACGCCCGCCACAGCGCCAAGGCGAGCCGCAACGTCGGCAAGCTGCTTGGCGATGCCGCCAAGTGCCGAGCGCGCTTTGCATGCATCGTCGGTACCGAGGCGCCCGATGGTCAGGTCGCGCTGAAGGACATGGCCACCGGCGAGCAACGCATGGTCGCGGCAACCGAGCTCGTGTCGCTCGTATCGCGCTGACGGCTCGTGGCGCGCTGCCGTTCGCGCGCACTCATGACTTCATCGCATGTACGCGAGCACGCTCAGGGCCAGCCACGCCAAGATGGTGAACGGCAGCTTGAGCATCGTGCCCAGCAGCCGACCGACGACGGCGCCCGTGATCGGCTTGATCGAGCGGCGTATGGTCATGCCCGGGCGCGTGAGTTCGCCGACCGCAGCGCCCACACCGGCACCGATCAGGGCCCCGGCGAGCGTGCTGAGCAGCGGTACCGCAAACACCAGCGTTCCCACGACGGCGCCGATGAACCCTCCAAGCAGGCTGCCGAACACGCCCCGAGCGCTTGCGCCGCCGGCCTTCGCGCCTGCGGCACCTCCGAGGAACTCCGCGAACTCGCCCAGCGCCAGAACCACGCCCACTGCCATCAGCCACCCCCAGCCGAACGTGACATGCGGCACCCCCGACACGTGATGGTCGAGCAGTTCAATGGCGACGGCCGATCCGAGCATGAGCCAGCCGCCGGGCAGGCCGAAGAGGACCAGCATCGCGCAGCCGGCGCCAAACAGGGTGAAGACCGTTGCCAGCAGAAAGTGGGTCATGTGAGTCGCTCCATGGTCAGGCCAGCGGGGGTCGGGACGGCACGCCAAGCCTGTCCAGCCAACGAGTTGTCCCAGTGCAGCGTGACGAGGCCATCGCCTGCCGTCCAGGATCCCGCGGCGATCCGGCGCACGGTGCCTCGTCCCCCGGAGAGCTCCCAGGGTTCGAGCGGCGCGGTCAAGTAGTCGCGCCGATGCTCCGGCGCTTTGCCAAGCTCGAGGTGGCCGCCGGGAGCGACGGACGCCGGATCCGACCGGACCCTGGCGCTTGCAAGGGTGGCCTCGGCCCTGAGTGGCTCGAACATCCAATCGAAGTGCGGCCCATGGGCCGGACAGGCGTGGTGCAGGAGCACCCACCGGTGGGGCTGCCTCGAGGGTTGCCGCAGCAGGTCGGGAAGATTCCAGCCATCCGTCGCCACGGAGGCAGACTAGTGCTGCGCTGGGTCGTATGATCGCGCCCACGAACGGAATCGTGACCATGAGAAAGACTCTCTTCATCGTTGCGGCGCTTGCCGCTGCCGCCTGCAAGGGGCCCCAGCCCACCGAGAAGGCGATCGACCTCGCCAAGCACTACTGCGAGCACCAGCGCTGGAGCCAGGCCGCGGCCGAGCTCAAGCCCATCATGGATGCAGCGCCTTCGGACTGGAAGGTCAACTACTGGTACGGGGTGGCGACCACCAACCTTGGTGAGCTCACGACCGCGCGTGCGGCGCTCGAGCTCGCTGCCACGGCCAAGCCGAACAACGTTGACGTTGCGGTGGCGTTCGCCGAAGTGCTCTATCGCCAGAAGGAGTACCCGAAGCTCTATGCGCTGCTGCGCAGCACGGGCGCAGCGATGAGTTCGCCGGTCGCGTACAACGCGCTCGCGGGGTACGCCGAGCAGATCGGCGACTACGACACGGCGCTCAACGCGACCAACTCCGCCATCCAGGTCGATGACGGTCTGAGTGCGCCGGTGCGCTCCGACACCTATGTCCAGGCCGGCATGCTGCTCGCGCGCATCCAGAAGTCCGACGAGGCGGTCCGTCGGTTCCGCCAGGCATACGGCCTGAATTCGCAGAACATGATCGCGATCGAGCAGCTGAAGGTCCGCGGCGTGCCGATCGACGGCACGACCGCGCTTCCCCCGGGCCTCTGATCGTGCCGCGCCAGGAAGGCCCGCTGCAGCAATGGGTGCGGGACCTGACGGTCCTGGCGGACCCGATCCGAGTGCGCATCCTCTGCGTGCTTCGTCACGAGGAACTTGGCGTCGGAGAGATTGCTCGCACGCTTGGCGTGCCGCAATCGACCGCAAGCCGTCACTTGAAGCCGCTGCATGAGGCTGGTTTGGTGCTTCGTCGCGGAAGCGGCACGCGCACGCTGCATGCGGCGGCCTCCGTGGCGTCGGGGCCTGCTGCCCAGCTCTGGACCATGGCAGCTGATCGTGCCTCGGGCGATCCCGCGATCGCGCAGGATCTGGAGCGCCTGCAGCAGGTGCTTGCGGAGCGGCGGATCGACAGCGTCGGCTTCTTCGGCCGCGTCGCCGGCGAGTGGGATGCGCTGCGCCGCACGCTCTTCGGCGACCACTTCATCGACGAGGCGCTCTGCAGCCTCGTGCCGCATGATTGGGTCGTTGCCGACCTTGGCTGTGGTACGGGCGAAGTGGGCGAGCGGCTTGCGCCCTTGGTGAAAAAGGTCGTCCTCATCGATCGTGAACCCGCAATGCTCGATGGTGCCCGCAAGCGTTTGAAGGGATCGACCAACTGCGAGTTCCGCAAGGGCGACCTGCTCGAGCTTCCCGGCCGGGCCGCCGAGTGGGACGCAGCCGTCGCCATGCTCGTCCTGCACCACGTTGAGCATCCCGGGCGCGCCTTGAAGCAAGTGGCTCGTTGCCTCAAGCCCGGCGGAACCGTGCTCGTCGTTGACCTTGCACCCCACGACCACGAGGAGTTCCGCCACCGGATGGGTCACGCGCACCTCGGTTTCAGCGAGGCGGTCCTCGGCGGCTTTGCGGCCGAGGCTGGGCTGCGCCTCACTCGATGGCGGCGCCTGCGCCCCGATACCCACAGCAGGGGGCCGGGGCTCTTTGCTGGCGTGCTGGCGAAATCCGCCGCGCGGTAGGGCATCACGGACGCGTGTTCCAGGAATTTCCCCCGAAGTCGGGGTCAGGGAACTCCAGCGCGCCCTCGTCTTGGCCCGTCATGGTGCGTACACTGCTTGGTCTCCCTGAGACTCAGTTGCAGGATCCCAACACCATGTCCGTGAAGACCCCCATCTACCTCGACAATGCCGCCACCACCCGCTGCGACCCCCGCGTCGTGGAGGCCATGCTTCCCTACTTCAGCGAGAAGTTCGGCAACTCCGGCAGCCGCAACCACCGCTTCGGCTGGGATGCCGAGGACGGCATCGAGACGGCCCGCGAGCAGGCAGCCCGACTCATCGGCGCCGATGCGAAGGAAGTCATCTTCACCAGTGGCGCGACCGAGAGCAACAACCTCGCGGTCAAGGGTGCCGCCGAGATCTATGCCAAGGCTCCCGCCGGGCAGCAGGGCCGTGGCCACATCATCACCTGCACGATCGAGCACAAGGCCGTGCTCGACCCCTGCAAGCGCCTGCAGCGCGAGGGATTCGATGTGACCTTCCTGGATCCACCCGCCGACGGCGTGATCACCGCCGAGATGGTGCGCGCGGCCATGCGCCCCGACACGATCCTCGTGAGCATCATGTGGGCCAACAACGAGATCGGCACCATCAACGAGGTGCCCGAGATCGGCCGGCTCTGCCACGAAAAGGGCGCGATCTTCCACACCGACGGCACGCAGTGGGTCGGCAAGATGCCCACCGACGTCGAGCGTGATTGCATTGACCTGCTGAGTTGGAGCGGCCACAAGATGTATGGACCCAAGGGCGTGGGTGCGCTCTACGTCCGTCGCCGAAAGCCTCGGGTCCGCCTTGCGGCGTTCATCGATGGCGGTGGCCAGGAGCGCGGCATGCGCAGCGGCACGCAGAACGTGACTGGCATCATCGGCTTCGGCAAGGCGTGCGAACTCTGCCTGGCCGAGATGGAGCATGATCGCGAGCGGCTGCTCAAGTTGCGTCGTCGCCTCGAGGATGGCCTGTCGGGCCGCATGGAAGTCGTGCAGGTCAACGGGCACCGCGATCGCCGCCTGCCCCACATCGCCAACATCAGCTTCGGCTTCGTCGAGGGCGAGAGCCTGATGATGGGCATCAAGGACATCGCGTGCTCGTCGGGCAGCGCCTGCACGAGCGCGAGCCTCGAACCGAGCTACGTGCTCAAGGGCCTCGGCGTTGGCGACGAGCTCGCCCACAGCAGCCTCCGCCTCTCCTTCGGACGCTGGACGACCGAGGAAGAGATCGACTTCGCGGTCGAGGCGATCACCAAGGCTGTCGAGCATCTGCGCAAGCTCAGCCCGCTCTACGACCTCTACAAGGAGGGCGTCGACCTGAGCACCATCGAGTGGCAGCACCACTGAGCCGCCAAGCCCATCCCGATCAACACCAGCACACGAGGAACCCACCATGGCATACAGCGAAAAGGTCGTCGACCACTACCAGAACCCCCGCAACGTCGGCTCGTTCGGAGCCAGCTCCGATGTCAAGACCCGCACGGACATCGGCGTCGGCATCGTCGGCGCGCCCGAGTGCGGCGATGTGATGCAGCTCCAGCTCAAGGTGACGGCGGAAGGCGTCATCGAGGACGCCAAGTTCAAGTGCTTCGGCTGCGGCAGCGCCATCGCCAGCAGCAGCCTGGCCACCGAGTGGATCAAGGGCCGCACGGTCGATGAGGCCCTGCAGATCAAGAACACGCAGATCGTCGAGGAACTCGCCCTCCCACCGGTCAAGATCCACTGCAGCGTGCTCGCCGAGGACTCGATCCGCGCCGCGATCGAAGACTGGAAGAAGAAGAACGGCATTGCCGTCGCCGAAGAGGCCCACGCCCACTGAACCACGCGCCCGCCGGCCCGTACCAACCACGAGGAACCAACCATGCCAGTGCACGTCACCGAAACCGCCGCCCGTGAGATCGACGCCATCATCGACCAGCAGGGCCTTGACCGCGAGAAGATTCGCCTGCGTGTGGGCGTGAAGGGCGGGGGCTGCTCCGGCTTCACCTACCTGCTCGACCTGACCGAGGTCCAGAAGGAGACCGACGAGGAGTGGGCCTTCACGTACACCCGCCGCGTCAAGGGTGCCGAGGGTGGTGGCGTCGCCACCGCGGAAGCGCCGGCGTTCACCGTCAAGATCATCTGCGACCCCAAGAGTTACCTCTACCTCAATGGCACCACGATCGACTTCAAGGATGAGTTGATGGGTCGCGGCTTTGTCTTCAACAATCCCAACTCGACCTCGACCTGCGGCTGCGGCAGCAGCTTCAGCGCCTGAGGCCGGTTCATTGCGGCGCCGTGCGCCGTCACCATCAGGATCCACCCCGCGGGGCGCTCATCAGGGCGCCCCGCTGTCGTGCGCTCCATGCCTCTGAGGACCGTCGCTCGTGTCAGGGGCGCGCAGGCAGCACAGGCGCGAGCGCCTCGGCCCAGATTGCGTAGCCCGCCGGCGAAAGATGCAGCGCGTCCGGCATCAGGCTCGCGTCGATCGAGCCATCAGGCTTCACGAATCGCGCGCCGCAGTCGATCCAGCGCACCTTCGGGTCGTCCTGGAATGCGACCTGCAGCGCCTGGTTGATCTGCAGCAGGTCGCCGCGCATGGCATTGATGCCCTCGCCGCGTGGGAACACCGCCATCAGCGCGAGCGTCGCTTCCGGCACTTGAGTGCGGATGGTGCGGGCGACGGCCGTCATGCCGGCGAGCGTGCCTTGCGCATCGTCATGCTGGTGGCCGAGGTTGTTGGTCCCGATCAGGAGCACGACGACCTTGGGCGCGAGCCGCGTGAGCGGTGCCTGCGACAGCCTCCACAGCACGTGCTCGGTCCGGTCGCCGCTCACGCCCAGGTTGACGGCACCCAGCGGCGCGATCGCCCGGTCCCAGGCCGCGCGCCCAGTGTCCTCCCAGCCCTGCGTGATGCTGTCTCCCACGAAGACCACCGCCGCGGGTGGCGACGTCCGGGCGCGGTCAAGCACGAGCCGCTGCCGGGGCAGGATGCCCTCCTGGTCGCGCGGCACCGGCGTGAGCGATGGGCCGTCACCGGGGCCCGCGGCGAGACCGAGGGTTGCGGCGAGACCGGTCAGCACGGCGCAGGGTGAGGGAAGCGTCATGTGTGCACGGTAGTGCAGCTTCGGTCATGCCTGCACCAACGACAACGGACGGGCCATGGGGCCCGTCCGCTGGTCAGGTGATGGTTGATCCGCTCAGCGGGGCTGGCCGCTGGTGTCCATGATCGGTGTGGGGCTGAGCATGGAGGGGAAGCCCCAGAGCCAGAAGCGATTCCAGTCGTCGGTCAGGATCCGCATGTTCTGGTTCGTGCTGATGTCGATGTTGCGTTCAGCCGAATCCTGCGTCTGCGAGATGCTGTACATCTCGGGGCTCGGATCCTTGAGGATCGCGTAGGCGCTGGTGGCGTACCACTGCGTCGCGCGGCGGTTGAAGTCATCAACCTTGGCCTTGAGCTCTGGGTTCTTGTCAAGGTCCTTCTCCGTCGCGAGGCGGCGCTCATCCCGCAGCGTGGTGAGTTCCTGGCGGAGCTCGACCGAGAGCTGCTTCACGCGGCCGTCGCTGGCCCACAGGGTGGTCCAATCCTTGGGGCAGTTGGCCGGGGCCGAGATGTCTTGCGGCTGCTCGTGCGTGGGCACGGCGCAGGCGGCCAGGGCGAGCGTGGACAGGCAGATGGTCAGGCAGGTGCTCTTCATGGTCGTGGGGGCCCTT
>SYIB01000092.1 GCA_005798965.1 Planctomycetia bacterium | reverse complement strand
CGTGCTGCCGGGTACTCCGGCTGGATCGGCATCGAGTACGAGGGTGGCAGGCTCTCGGAACCAGATGGCATCAAGGCAACCAGGCAACTTTTGGCACGATTGGGCTGCGGAGCCTGACGCGCCATGTTCTACACTCGACGGGTTCTATGACGAGCACCATGACAGCATCGGAGCCACACACACGCGGCACCACCACGACCGGTGCGATCCTCGTCACCGGCGCCGGCGGCGAGATGGGGCACGCCCTCCTCAAGTACCTGCACGGACAGTGGGGCGGCCAGCGTGAGATCGTCTCGATCGATCTTCGCGAACTGCATGGCGAGGCGGCTGCCGCATCGACTCATTCCTACTGCGGAAGCGTGGCCGATGCCGAGTTCGTGCAGGCCTTGGCGTCCAAGCATGACATCGTCGAGGTCTGGCATCTTGCGGCCCTGCTGTCCTCGAGCGGCGAGCGCAATCCCGAGCTCGCGCTGTCGGTCAACGTCGTAGGCAGCTGCACGCTGCTCAAGCTCGCGGCTGAGTCAGCCCTCCGCCACGGGCACGACGTGCCCTTCATGTTCCCCAGCACGATCGCGGCGTACGGTGTCGAGTCGCTCGCGGCAAAGGTCGCCGCGGGCGTGGTCAGCGAGGACGAGTGCGGCGATCCGATCACGATGTACGGCTTGAACAAGCGCGCCGTCGAGGAGATGGGCCGCTACTACATGCGGCACTATCGATTGCTCGATGCTGATCGCGGTACGGCGCGGGTCGACTTCCGCTCGATCCGCTTCCCGGGGATCATTTCTGCCGACACGGTGCCGATGGGCGGCACCAGCGACTATGGCCCCGAGATGCTCCATGCGGCCGCCCAGGGCAAGCCCTATTCGTGCTTCGTGCGCCCTGACGCCAAGATTTCCTTCATGACGATGCCCGATGCCGTGCGTGCGCTCGTCCATCTGGCGCAGGCTCCGCGTTCGCGTCTCTCGAGGCAGGTCTACAACGTCACCGCCTTCGCGCCAACGGCTGTGCAGATTGAGGCCAAGGTGCGAGAGTTCTTCCCTCATGCCGAGATCGCCTACGCACCCGTCGAGGCGCGCCAGCGCATCGTCGACAGCTGGCCGATGGACCTCGATGACTCTGCCGCCCGTCGTGACTGGGCTTGGTCGCCGGTCCATGGCTTCGACGAGGCCTTCCGCGACTACCTCGTGCCGGCTGTACGCGCGCGGTACGGCTGAGCGATCGTCTGGCCGTGCGCCCGGCAGTGCTTTGGCGGCCGCGCTGGCCATGGTGCACGCCGCGGCTAGACTTCGGCCATGACGACCCTGGCCGTGAACGCCTTTGAATCCCGCACCGAAACGATCCTGAAGGGCCTGCGCGAGAGCGGCCAGCTCAAGATCCTGCAGACGATCGAAGGGCCGATGGACGCCACGGTGAAGTTGCGTGGATTCGGCGAGGTTGCGTGCTTCTGCAGCAACAACTACCTGGGCTTGGCGAACGACCCTCGCGTGGTCGAGGCTGGCATCGAGGGCCTGCGCCGCTACGGTGCGGGGACCGCAAGCGTGCGCTTCATCTGCGGGACCTTCGATTGCCACGAGCGGCTGGAGCGCCGCATCGCGGAGTTCTACGGCGTCGAGAGCTCCTATACCTTCACGAGCTGCTGGAACGCCAACGAGGCGATCTTCCCAACCCTCTGCGAGCCGGGCGACATCATCATCAGCGATGAGCTCAACCACGCGAGCATCATCGATGGCATCCGTCTGGCTGCGGTGATCAAGAGAGGCCTGCACAAGACCGTCTTCCGCCATGGCGACCTCTCGTCGCTGCGCACCAAGCTTGCAGAGGCCCGCGCCAACCCGGACGTCACCGGCACGGCGTGGGTCGTGACCGATGGGGTCTTCAGCATGGAAGGCGACCTGGGCGACCTCCCGGGGATCCGCGGGCTCTGCGATGAGTTCGGTGCAAAGCTCGTGGTCGACGACAGTCACGGCACCGGCGTGATGGGTCGCACCGGTCGGGGCACGCACGAGCACTGGGGTCTGGCGGCCTCGAGGGTCGACTACTTCACCGGCACGCTGGGCAAGGCGCTCGGTGGTGGTGCCGGTGGCTACATCTGTGGCAGTCGCGCGGCGACGGACCTGCTGGTGCAGCGCGGTCGTCCCACGCTCTTCTCCAACGCGCTTCCATCCACCGTGGCGTGCAGTGCGGACAAGGCGATTGAGGTCCTGATGCAGGAGCCCGAGCGGGTCGAGCGGCTGCGCCAGAACGTCGCCGCGGTGAGGCATGGCATCGCCGAGGTGGGTTTCGAAGTGCTGAAGAGCCCAACTGCGATCTGTCCGATCATCGTGCACGACACCGCCAAGGCCATCGCGATGAGCCGTCGCCTGCTCGAACTGGGTGTCTTCGTGATTGGGTTCGGCTACCCGGTGGTACCCGAGGGGCACGCTCGCCTGCGCGTGCAGGTCTCGGCGGCGCATGGACCCGCCCACATCAGTGCGCTGCTGTCTGGCCTGGCGCAGCTCAAGCGTGAATTCGCCTGACGCGATCGCAGATCTACGAACCACCGCATGCTGCTCCGACGCATCCACGATGACTCGCTGTCGCAGGCGGCCTACCTGGTTGGCTGCCCCTCGTCGCGCGAGGCGATCGTGTTCGACTGCGCGCGTGATGTGGACCGTGCCCTCAAGGTGGCCGGTCAGGCGGGGCTCCGGATCGTCGCTGCCGCCGATACGCACGTGCACGCGGATTTCGTGAGCGGCTTTCGTGAGCTCGTGGAGCGGCACGGCGTGCACGGGTACCTCAGCCGCAAAGGTGCGACGCCTGCATGGGCCGACGGCTGCCCGGGGCGCACGACGGCCGTGGGTGACGGCGATGAACTCCGCATCGGCGGTGTGCGTGTGCGGGTGCTGCACACACCGGGCCACACACGCGAGAGCCTCTCGTTCGAACTGATCGATGCCGAGGGCGCAGTGTGTGCAATCCTCACGGGCGACTTCCTCTTCGCCGGCGAGGTGGGGCGCCCCGATCTTGGTGCGCGCTCGGGCGACCGGGAGGAACTTGAGCGCAACGCGCGCGAACTTCAACATGCCCTCCGTCGGCTCGCCGACATGCCGGACGAGGTCCGCATCCTGCCTGGCCACACGGCAGGCAGCCTTTGTGGCCGATCAATCTGTGCGTTGCCGCAGTCGAGCCTGCGGATCGAGAGGCAGATCAACGGCAGCCTTCGTGCAGCCGGTGACGATGGTGCGTTCATGGACAAGGTGCTGCGCGGGCTTCCGGACCCACCGGCCTACTTCGTGCGTGTGAAGCGTCGCAACCTCGAGGGAGCGAGCGGTGATTTACGGTTGCCGGACCGGCTCGATCTTCAGCGCTTCATGCACGCCGCTGCCGAGCCTGCCAACGTGGTGATCGATTGCCGCGCCTGGAGCCGTTTCTGCGAGGGATTCCTGCCCGGCTCGATCAGCGCGCCGCTCGACCGTCACTTCGCCAACGCCGCGGGCAGCTACCTCGAGCAGGGTGATGGGGTCCTCCTCGTCTGTGAGGAGCACGAACTCGAGAAGGCTGTCCGCATCCTCTTCCGGCTCGGGATCGATGCGTTCGCGGGCTGGACCACGCCGGAGGAATTCGACGCCATCCCTGAAGAGGCTTTCGACGCGGACGGGATCGAGGAGATCGGCGCGACTGAAGCGCACCGTCGCTGGTCGAGCGGCGCTGTGTTCGTCGATGTACGACTTTGCGGCGAGTTCGAAGTTGGGCACTTGCCCGATGCCATCTTCGCGCCGTTCAGCCAGTTGCCGAATCGCCTGGCCGATCTGCCCAAGGATGGTGAGCTGATCGCCTACTGCCGTAGCGGAAGCCGCAGCGCGAGGGCGTGCGCCTACCTCAAGCGGCGTGGCTACCGGGTGAGCAATCTCCGTGGCGGCTACTGGCCGTGGGCCGGCCGAGGACTGCCGGTGGAGTTGGGCGCTCCTTCGGACCGGTCGCACTGCTGATCAGCGCACGCTGATCGTCGGCTGCACGAACTGGCTCCGAAGGCTGGCCACGCTGATCTGGCCCGCAAGCGCCTGCGCCATGGTGTCGAGCTGGCGGCCCATCGCCGGCACATCCCAGTTGGCCAGGGGGGTGCCTGCATCGGAGTTCTTGCGCAGGGCCATGTGGATCGGCATGCTGCCCAGGAAGGGCAGGCCCATCTGCTGTGCCATCATCTCGGCGCCCCCGCGACCGAAGAGGTCGTACTCCTTGCCATCGTCGCCGACGAAGAAGCTCATGTTCTCGATGACGCCGAGCACATCGATGCCGAGTCCCTCGAACATGCGCACGGCCCGGCGTGCGTCGTCCTGCGCCACACGCTGGGGCGTGCACACGACGACCGCACCGGTCACGGGCAGGAGTTGAGCAAGCGTGAGCGGCACATCGCCAGTGCCCGGAGGCAAGTCGATGATGAGGTAGTCGAGCGCACCCCAGTCGGTCTGCGTGGCGAGCTGCTTGAAGGCACCGTGCGCCATCGGTCCGCGCCAGACCAGCGCCTTCTCTGGATCGACGAGCTTGCCGATGGTCATGGCCTTGATGCCATGGACCTCGAAGGGCATCAGAATGTTGCCGTGCGCGGTCGCACTCAGTTCATCGAGGCCAAGCAGCGTGGGCAGGCTCGGGCCGTAGATGTCTCCATCGAGCAGGCCGACCTTGGCACCCATGCGCGCGAGCGCCACGGCAAGGTTCACGCTGATCGTGCTCTTGCCCACGCCACCCTTGCCCGCCCCCACGGCGATCACTTGCTTGACCATCGGCAGTGGGTTGCCTCACTCGCGGGCCTTCTGGTTCGGCCGTCGCACGTCCGCCGTGAATTCGACCGTCACGCGCGGGGTGGCTGCACCGATCGAGGCAGCCTTGGCGACGATGGCCTCGGTGACATCGTTCCGGATCCGATCCTTCATGGGGCAGGCCGGCGTCGTGAGTTCGATGCCCACGGTCACGGCGTTGCCCTCGATGCTGATGCCCTTGACCATCTCGAGGGTGACGAGGTCCTTGTGCAGTTCGGGGTCGTTGACGGTGCGGAGGGCCTGTGTGACGAGATCGGGGTTGAGGGTGGTCATGGCGCGAGCTTGGGGGGCAAATGGTAGGGCTTTCACGGTTGGCTGTCCCCGGAGCCGATCCTTCGGCAATCTCCCTTCGACACAGGGGCCACGCCCCGGAAAGCGAGCACAGCATGTTCCTGAATCGACACTTGCCCGTTGCGGCCACTCTTCTTGCCGCTGCCCTCGTCAGCCTGCCTGCCACGGCCCAGAACGCCCCGCCCAAGGGCGATGCGCCGGCCCAAGACGGCGCGAAGGATGGCCCAAAGGGCGGTCGCCCAGGCGGTCGCGAAGGCATGGGGCGTCGCGCCGGTGGCGCGCAGGGCCCGATGGTCCAGTACCGCATGTTCAACGATGCGCTGAAGACCGTCGAAGGCACCTATACGCCTGACCAGAAGCAAAAGATCGATGCGGCGCGCACGGCGTTCGACGCCAAGGCCAAGGAGTTCCAGCCCAAGATGGAGGAACTCATGAAGAAGATGATGGAAGCCCGTCAGGCTGGCGAGGCTGACCCGAAGGCGATGGCAGCGCTGCAGGAGGAGATGGCCAAGCTCCGCGAGAGCGCCCCGAAGCCTGAGGAATTCCAGGCGACCGT
>SYIB01000091.1 GCA_005798965.1 Planctomycetia bacterium | reverse complement strand
CGCGTAGGTGCTCTTGCCGACGCAGATGGCCAGCACATCGCGCGGCACGTCAAAGACCTCGATGGTCTCAGCGAGCGCAAAGGAGTTCGGCGGGATCAAGATGTGATCCCTGCCCGTCTGCGCCGTGTCGATGGTGATGAAGAGGTCGTTGGTGAAGTTCTTGGGATCGACCACCGCAACACCACCTGAGGTGGCGTTGGTGAAGATCTTGAACTTGGTGCCGACACGAACGTCATAGCCGTAGCTGGAGACGCCGTAGGAAACGGTGCCGGGGCGCTTCACGTTCTCGGCGAACGGCTCGATGGGAACGCATTCCCGGATCTGGGTGTCACAGAGCACTGCCATGGATCTTCTCTGTTCCTCCTGCACCACCCGACGACGGGCAGCGGCCGATGGCATGGCATCGACGACCTTGGCTGGAAGCACCCAGCCTGTGCGGCCGACTCCGATGAAGGAGGCAGCCGGTCTCCATCGTGTGTGACACCGACTTTGGTCAGTGCTCCCACGATCCACCAGTCCATCGTCGCTTGGGTTGGATGCCGGGTCTCCACAACGAGCGGCACCAAGCGGGATGGCTTCAATACTGCTTCAAAGTATGGTCCGAGAACCATGCCTTCTTCGCGGCATTCGTACCTGCGAGGGGAACCACCACCTCACGGGCAGGAACGCACAATAGCCCTACATGTAGTGGTTGCAAGGGCGCGAATCACAAAATATCGTGCTTTTGGGCTCGCCGTCCTAAGTCAAGAATTTGTCAAGACTTGCCGTCTTGACATGATGGAGGGCGCGAGGCGGGAGCGCCACCGAACGGTGGACAACTTGCCGGGGACCGGTCGCGGCACCTTCTAGACTCGCCCCATGGTCACGGAAGGCCCATGGCTCGACGGTCTCACGGATGCCCAGCGCGCCGCGGTGGTGCATCCTGCGACACCGCTCTTGGTGTTGGCGGGACCGGGTTCGGGCAAGACCCGCGTGATCACGCGGCGCATTGCGCATCTGGTGGCGCAGGGTGTTGCACCATGGTCGATCCTGGCGCTCACCTTCACGAACAAGGCTGCCGGCGAGATGAAGGAGCGCGTGCACGCCATGCTCGAGGCGGATCTCGCCGGTGCGCGCGGCCTGCAGGTCAGCACATTCCACTCCTTTTGCGCCACGCTGCTGCGTCGCTTCGGGACCAGCCCGTCAGCAGCCGCCAGCGATGGCACGCCGCTCGCACCGGGCTTCTCGATCTTCGACACCGATGACGCGCGCGATGCGGCGAAACGAGCGATTGTCGCGGCTGGATTCGACACCAAGAATTGGCCCCCGGCGATCGTGCTCTCTCGCATCAGCGATGCCAAGAACAAGTTGCTCGATGCTGCGGCCTACGCAGCCGAGGCTGGCGACTTCACCAGTCGTTCACTCGCGAAGATCTACCGCGCCTACGAAGCCGAGCTCGCCAAGTGCAATGCTGTCGACTTCGATGATCTCCTCCTGCGGGTGGCGCGGCTTGTACGGCAGGATGCTGCGGTGCGCGGGGAGCTGCAGCAGCGATATCGGCACGTCCTCATCGACGAGTACCAGGACACCAACCACGCGCAGTTCGTGATCGCCGGTGGGATCGCCCAGGCTCATGGCAGCCTGACGGTCGTCGGTGACCCGGACCAGTCGATCTATGCATGGCGCGGGGCCGACATCACGAACATCCTCGAGTTCGAGCAGCATTTCCCAGGGGCAGGCGTCATCCCGCTGGGCCAGAACTTCCGCTCGACGGCCCACATCGTGGCCGTGGCGGATGGCCTGATCCGACACAACACGCGCCGCAAGCACAAGGACCTGACGACCGAACTCGAGGCCGGTGCCATGCCGCAGGTCATCCGCGCGCTGGACGAGCGGCACGAAGCCCGAGTGGTGGTGGACGAGATGGTGCGCCAGCACGAAACCGGTGTGCCTTGGAAGGGCATGGCCGCGCTCTATCGCATGAACGCGCTCAGCCGCGTGATCGAGGATGAGCTTCGGCGGAGATCGATTCCCTACGTTGTCGTGCGCGGCACCGCCTTCTACGAACGCCGCGAGATCAAGGATGCGCTCGCGTACCTGCGCACGCTCGCCAACCCGAGCGACGAGGTCGCGCTGCGCCGGATCATCAATGTGCCGGCGCGCGGGATCGGCGCAACCACGATCGCGCGTGCCGATGCGCTCGCCACCGCGCATGGGCTCCGCTTCGAGGCTGCGCTCGCGGCCACCGACGGGCTCACGGCGCGGGCGCGCAAGGCGATCGATGGATTCCTGTCCAACGTGGCGCAGTGGCGCGCCGACCTCATGCAGGGCGCGCCGCACGAGGTCGACGATGAGGACCTTTCGCAGATGCTCGGCGGCATGCTCGGCGGCTACGTGGCGCGCGTCCTGACCGAGAGCGGCTTCGAAGCCGCCGCCGGTGAGGGGAGCGCCGATCCCGAGGAAGCGGCTGAGCGCCGTGCGAACGTTGCCGAACTCGTCACGGCGGCGTCGGAGTTCCGCATGCCGGCGCAGGAACCGGGAGCGCCGCGGCCGCAGCTTGTCGATGTGCTGCGGGCGTTCCTCGAGCGCGTGGCACTCGTCGCCGATTCCGATGCGTTCGATCCCGAGGCCGGCGCCGTGACGCTCATGTCGCTGCACGCGGCGAAGGGCCTTGAGTTCCCGTTCGTGGCCGTCATCGCCTGCGAGGAAGGCATCCTGCCCCACAGTCGAGTGCAGGCCGATCCAGCGCAGCTCGAGGAGGAACGGCGGCTGCTCTTCGTGGGCATCACGCGTGCCGAGCGTCAGTTGGTGCTGTCGAGCGCAGCCATGCGCACGCTGCGTGGGATCCGCGAGGCCACGATGGAAAGCCAGTTCGTCGAGGAATTGCCGGCCGATCGCGTCGCCCGGCGCGACCTCGCAGGGGGCTCGCGCGGCGCAGCAATCGATCCCGATGCGCCCGCGTGGGAGCCTGATCCGGACGAGCGCCAAGGCTGGAAGGCGGGCATGCGCGTACGCCACCGCCAGTTCGGCCTCGGCCAGATCGAGGCTGTGCTGCGCCAAGGCAGCGTGACCACGCTGCGTGTGGCGTTCCGCACCGTAGGCGTGAAGAGCCTGGTGGCGGAGTACGCACGGCTCGAGATCGTGAACTGAGCGGGCCCGGACGCCCGCGGGCCTTCACCGGCAGCAACCGGTCTGCGACATGATGAACGACCAGCGGTCGACCGCGTCGCGCACGCGCAGTGTGAGCGGCTTGCCCTGACCGTGGCCGCCATCGCGATCGACCCACAGCAGGATCGGATCGGTGTCGTGGTCGTTGGCGGCCATGGCCTGCAGGCGTGCAGCCATCTTGCGTGCGTGCAGGGGATGAACGCGCGTGTCGTTCTCTCCTGCGGTGATGAGCATGGCGGGATAGCGCTGGCCTTTCTTGATGTTGTGGTACGGGCTGTACGCACGGAGCCATCGGAACTGATCCGCCTCCTCGCTGCTGCCGTACTCAGGCACCCAGAAGCGCGCCATCAGGAACTGCTGGTAGCGCAGCATGTCGAGCAGCGGTACCTGGCAGACCACGCACGACCAGAGGTCGGGGCGCTGGGTGATCGCGACGCCGGTCAGCAGCCCGCCGTTTGAACCGCCCATCACGGCAAGCCGGTCGGCCTTGGTGTAGCCGTTCGTGGCCAGCCAGCCGGCAACCGCGTAGAGGTCATCAAAGACGTTCTGCTTGCGGTCGCGCATGCCCGCCTGGTGTCACGACTCGCCGTACTCGCCGCCACCGCGCAGGTTGGCCAGTGCGTACACGCCGCCGGCCTCGAACCACGGCCAGTTGGTGGCATTGAAGCCGGGCTCCATGCTCACGTTGAATCCACCGTAGCCGTACAGCAGGCAGGGATTCGAGCCGTCGAGCTTCAGGCCCTTGCGGTGCACGATGAAGACAGGGACCTTCGTGCCATCCTTGCTGGGCACGAAGCGCTGGCTCACCTCGACCATCGTGGGATCGACAGGGACCTCCGGGCGCGCCCAGAGTGCAAGCTTTGACGACGTCCCCTCGAGCACCGTGCGATAGATCGAGCGCGGCTCGTTGAAGCTCTCGTAGGTGATGAACGCCTCGTCACGGTCTTCCTCGGTCGCGATGCCCGCGTTGCCCAGGCCGGGCAGCGCGATCTCACCGGCGCTCGAGCCCGAGCGGCGGAAGAGCTCCATGCGCGTGATGACGTCCTTCTTCCACGACGCCACGAGCCACGATGCCGTCGGCGAGATGCCGTCGAGCACAGCGTCCTTGCGCTCGGGGATCACCGTGCGCCAGCGTTCCTGCGCGGGCTCGGTCAGGTCGATCGCGAGCAACCGGCCGTTGGGGCTCTGGAAGGTGGTCGACGCGTACATCGTCGTGCCCTCGATCGCGGCCGGATCGAAGCGGCCGTCGAGTCCCACGGCGATGGGCACGAAGCGCACCTGTCCCGTGCGGCGCCATTCATCGACGCTCGCGACGTAGAGATCGTTGCGCTGCCAGCCCTCGCTCACGCCCAGCGTGATCCACTTGCCGTCGCGGCTCAGCCCGGCACCGGGCACGCGCGAGGGTTCCTTCTGCACGAAGAGCACCGGATCGTTGCGCTCATGCATGCCCAGCAGGTGCCACTTCACGGTGCGCGAGTAGGGATCCTTCGGGTCCGACAGCCGCGAGTAGAGGAACTGCCGGCCATCGGGCGCCCAGCCGCCGAAGCCCGCCTTGCCGGGAATCGTGTCGGCGAGCCACGAACCGCCCGAGGTCGCAAGCACATGGAGCTGGCTCATCTCATCGCCCGCACGAGAGAGACCGAACGCCACGAACTGGCCATCGGGGCTCGGCACGTACCAGTCGAGGCTCGTCAGGCCCTTCCCGTCGATCGCGTTCACATCGAGCAGCGTGCGCGGAGCACCGTCGAACCCCTCGCGGACCTTGAGCACGGGCTGGTTCTGCGTCCCCGAACGCTCGGAGTAGAAGTAGAGGTTCCCGCGCATCGACGGAGCCGAGATGCCACCGATCTGCATGAGCGGCGTGAGCGCCTTCTCGAGCGAGGCCCTGCACGGCAGCGCATCGAGCACTCGGCGCGTGTGATCGTTCTGGAGCGTGGTCCATGCGGCCACCTCGCTGCTCTCGGCTTCGAGCGCCTCGAGCCATCGGTACTCGTCGGTGAACGACTCGCCGTGGAGCGTTTCGGTGGCCGGGCGTTGCACGGTCACGGGCGGGGCACTGGCGACGGACAGGACGAGGACGGCGTGGAGCAGCATCGCCGGATCGTAAGTCGCACCCCCGACCTTTGGGGGATGCCCGTGGCGCGATGCACCACCAGCCGGCGACTGGCCGCCCTCAGGCCCGGGTGAGCCGCATGCGCACGGTCTCAGGCAGCGCGGCGAGCGCCCGCACGATGCCGTCGCCCTCGAAGGGGTCGACGTCCAGGATCACGTAGCTCGTGTGCTGGTCGGATTGCAGGTACTCGGCGTTGATGTTGACCGACTCACGGGCGAAGTGGCCGTGCATGGTGCTCAGCACCCCCGGAACGTTGCGGTGAACGTGCATGATGCGCACCTGACCGGCACGAAGCGTGGGCAGGTCCACTTCGGGGAAGTTCACGGCGCTGGCCGTCGAGCCGCTGGTCCAGTGGCGCACGAGCTTCTCGGCGACCTCGATGGCGATCGACTCCTGCGCTTCCTCGGTGCTGCCGCCGATGTGCGTCGTGAGGATCACGTTGCCAAGGCCCCGGAGCCCGCTCTCGAAGGCCTCGTCGCGGCTCGCGGGTTCCTTTGGGAAAACGTCGAGCGCCGCCCCCGAAAGGTGCCCGGAGCGCAGCGAAGCCGCAAGTGCATCGACGTCGACCACGCTGCCGCGGGCGTTGTTGATGAGTGCGGAGCCGGGCTTCATGCGCGACAGTTGCGGAGCGCCGATCATGCGCTCGGTCGCGGGTGTGCTTGGCACATGCAGCGTGACGATGTCCGACTCGGCAAGCAGCGCATCAAGCGTGGCGCGCGGCTGGGCGTTGCCCAGGGGCATCTTGCGCACGATGTCGTGAAAGACCACGCGCATGCCCATCGATTCCGCGAGCACGCTGACCTGGCTGCCGATGTGGCCGTAGCCGACGATCCCGAGCGTGCGGCCGCG
>SYIB01000090.1 GCA_005798965.1 Planctomycetia bacterium | reverse complement strand
GGTCGGCTCGTCGAGGACGAGGATGTTGTTGGCACCGGCGACCAAGCCCGCGATGACCGCGCGCGTGCGTTCGCCGCCCGAGAGCGCGCCGAGCGGCTTCTCCTGGGCCTCGCCGCCGAAGAGGAATGCGCCCGCGAGGTTGCGGGCCTCCTGCTCGTTGAGCTTCAGTCCGCTGGATCGAGCAGGCACGGCCTGCTGGAGGTACTGCCACACGGTCAGCGAGCCGTCGAGGTGATCGTGGGTCTGGCGGAACCAACCGCTGCGCAGTCTTGGGGCGCGCTTGATCTCGCCACCATCGGGCTCGAGCTCGCCGAGGAGGATCTTCACGAGCGTGCTCTTGCCGCAGCCATTGGGCCCGATGATCCCGATGCGCTCGCCAGGCTTGATGAGAACATCAAGCCCCGCGAAGAGGGTGCGCACGCCGTAGGTCTTCCCCAAGCCATGCGCCTCGATCGCGCGATCGCCCAGCTCGGGCGCGCGCGGCAGGTCGATGTCCATGGCGTCGAGCTCCATCGGTCGCTCGACGAGTTCGCTCTCCTTGTAGCGCTCCAAGCGCGTGGCCCGGCCGCGGGCCTGCTTGGCGCGCTGCCCCGCCTTGTAGCGCAGGATGTACTCCGTCTCGGCACGGATGCGGTCCTGCTGCTTCTCGTGCACGCGGGCCTGCAGTTCCATGCGCTCCCGGCGCAGGTTCACGAAGTCGGCGTAGTTCCCCGGGTACTCGTGGATCACGCCCTGGTCGATCTCGACGATTTCATGGACGACCCGGTCGAGCAGCCATCGGTCGTGGCTCACCACGAGCACGGCGCCCTTGAACTCGTCGGCGAGGAAGTCCTCGAGCCAGCGGCGCCCATCGATGTCGAGGTGGTGCGTGGGTTCGTCGAGCATGAGCAGGTCGGGCTGCTCGAGCAGGAGCTTGGCGAGACCAAGTCGTGCGCGCTGGCCGCCGCTGAGCGACGTCACCGGCGTGGAGAACTGTGCATCGACGAAGTTCAGGCCGTGCAGCACGGCATCGACCTTGTGGTCGGTGGCGTGGCCGCCGAGCCGGTCGAACTCGGACTCGAGCACGGTCTGGCAGGCCATGAGCCGATCGAGCTCTACGCCCTGCGCGGTGGCCATGCCCTCGAACACCTCGTCGAGTTCCTTCTGGATCTCGTCGAGCCTGCCGAACGCGGCCGCAGCGGCGCTGCGCAGGGTGTGCGTGGGGTCGAGCTTGGGCTCCTGCTCGAGGTAGCCGATGCGGATCCCACGCTGCAGTCCGACGCTGCCATGGTCGGGCTGGATGCGCCCGGCGATGATCTTCAGCAGCGTGCTCTTGCCGCAGCCGTTGCGGCCGACGAGACCGATCTTCTGGCCTTCGTCGACACCGAGCACCACATCCTCGAGCAGGATGTTGATGCCGTGTCCGAAGCGGACGTGGTTGACGGTGACCAAACTCATCGGGGGGGGGAGAGTGTAGGGGTGCTACATTCGGAGTGTGCCCAGCCCAACCATGCAGGATGCGGCCAAGGCCCGTCGCGACCGCGCGACGCGGCTGCGACGCATGCTGATCATGCCGGTCCTCGTGCTGGGGATCGGACTCTGGCTGAGCGATGCCTTCGGTGGCCGCAAGGTCGACCAAGAGCGGTTCGCAGCCTCGCGGGTGCGCGAACTGGCCACCCAATACTGGACCAAGCGCATCGTGAGCTCAGGCACGCTGCCGACGACCGCCGCGATCGCGCCGATCGATCCCACGCTGGCGGCATGGCTGGTGGCGCGCTGGGATGCGGCGGCCCCGGTGCAGGGTGGCGGCACGGTCGTGGTCGAACCGATCGACTCCCCGCCGGCAGCGGTGGCAGGCGCGGCGGTGACCCTTCGCGTGGCCGTTCCCGGCGATGCCCCCATCGAGATCGACGTGGAGGTCATCGACGGCATGGTGCATCTGCTTGCCGTGCGCGAAGCGACGTCGGCCGCGGCGCCCGGCGGAGCACCGCCCTTGCCAGGGGCAACATCAACAGGATCAACCACGGAGCCCTGACGCATGCAGGTCTGGATCAACGGTCAGTTCCACGATGCCAACGCCGCAACCGTTGGCTTCTTCGATGCGGGCTTCCAGCACGGCGTGGGCCTCTTCGAGACCCTGCGTGCACGCGACGGCCGGATCTTCCGCCCGCTGGCGCATCTGGAGCGCCTGCGCGACAGTGCCGTGGCGCTGCGCCTGGTCGAGCGCCTGAACATCGAGGCGATCGCCGATGCGATCGATGCCACCCTCGAGCGCAACGAACTTCGCGATGCGCGTGTGCGCGTGACCCTGACCGGCGGCGACCTGAACATGCTTGCGCGTGCACGCGAGGGCGGTGGCGCCGAAGCGATGCACCCCACGATCGCGATCGTGGCCCAGCCACCCACGCCATACCCCGATGAGATGTTCACCGAGGGTGTGCGCGTCATGGTGGCCGAGGGCAGGATGAACCCGTGGGACCCGATGGCCGGCCACAAGACGCTCTCCTACTGGCCGCGGCTCATGGCGCTGCAGCAGGCTGCCGTGCACGGTTGCGGCGAGGCACTCTGGTTCGACGTCGCCAACGCACTCGGGTGTGGCTGCGTGAGCAATGCGTTCATCGTCAAGGATGGCATCGTGCGCACGCCGGTGGCGCGCGGAGACAGCGAGTCGTCGCCCATCCCGAGCGCTGTGCTGCCGGGCATCACGCGTTCGTTCGTGATCGAGGCGGCTCGCGCGCGCGGCATGGAGGTGCGGATCGAGCGCGTGTCCGTCGACGACATCCTGGGAGCCGACGAGTGTTTCCTGACCAACGCATCGTGGGGGGTGCTCCCGGTGACCCGGCTCGAGCAGGAGTCGATCGGCCGCGGCGAGCCGGGCGACGTGGCGGCGACCCTCCGCGAGGCCTGGATCGAGGCTGGAACGGCCTGATTCGGCGGTTCGGTGCTTGCACCCATGGGCGGTACATTCGCCACCGGAGATCGATGCATGGACGCGACCGCTCCATCCCATGACCCCGTGCCAGGTGGCTTCGTCCACCTGCACCTGCACAGCGAGTACTCGCTGCTCGATGGCGGCAATCGCCTCGAGCGGCTCGTCAAGCGCGTGAAGGAACTGGGCATGGATGCGGTGGCGGTCACCGACCACGGCAACCTGCACGGCGCCGGCGAGTTTTACGCAGCTGCGAAGGACGTGGGCATCAAGCCGATCCTGGGCATCGAGGCATACGTCGCCCCCGACCGCGAGGGACTGGCGGGCGATCGCCGCGACCGCACTGCAGTCAAGGGCAACGACGGTGGCTTCCACCTCGTGCTGCTCGCCGAGACGCAGGCGGGTTGGCGCAACCTGATGCGGCTCTCGTCGGATGCTTTCGAGCATGGCTTTTACTACAAGCCGCGCATGGACAAGTCGACCCTCGCGCAGTGGAACGAGGGGCTCATCGCGATCAATGGCCACCTCGGTTCGAGCCTTGCGGAGTACCTCGAGCAGTTCGTGCTGACGAACGAGCGGCGCTGGTGGGACCGTGCGGTCGAGGAGGCGCGCTGGCACGCGGCCACGTTCGGACCCAACGAACGCGGCGAGCCGCGCTTCTACGTCGAACTGCAGCGGCACAATGCCGAGCAGGAGCGCATCAACCCCTTGCTGCGCAAGCTCGCGCGCGAGCTCGGCCTGCCGATGGTCTGCGACAACGATGCGCACTTCATGTGCGCCGAGGACCACGATGTCCACGACACGCTGTGCTGCATCTCGATGGGCAAGAACAAGGATGACCCGGACCGGTACCACTATCCCGAGTCGCTCTACGTCAAGAGCCCGGCTGAGATGCACGCGCTCTTCCCTGAGGATCCTGAAGCGCTGGCCAACACCGTGCGCATCGCCGCGCGCTGCAACGTCACGCTGCCCAAGGACGAGAATCATGTCCCCGTCGTCGATATCGGCGGGCCGGAGTCGGTGCCGGAGTACCAAGGGGGAGACCTGACCGAGTGGTTCAAGGCCTATTGCGCGCAGTTCGAGCTTCGGCCAGCCGGTGGTGCCGACCGCGCCACGCTCAAGACCGGGTGCGACCGAGCGCTGCGCAACCTCTGCGAGGCCGGGCTCGTGTGGCGCTACGGCCCACAGAAGGGCGGCCCACAGGTCCGTGACCGGCT
>SYIB01000089.1 GCA_005798965.1 Planctomycetia bacterium | reverse complement strand
GGATTGCCTCGACCGTCTTGCGCCTTGGCTTGCGCGTGCCATCCCAATCGGGCGGCAGGTCCGCCGGTGGATCCAGCCCTTCCATGTAGCCGACCGCCATGGCGACGCGTCCCGCCCGATCAACGAGCACGAACAGCGCGAAGACCGCCGCAACCAAGCCGAGCACTTCGATCACCGTGACGAGGACAAGGATCTTCTCTCCGGCCGAGCCCTGGATCACGAGCGAGAGCGCTCGCCCCAAGGGCACTTGGACCCAGCCGATGCAGCCCGCGATCATGGCCGGCAGGGCCAGTTCATCGAACCACTCCGGCGGGGGCAGCTGCAGATGCCGCCACAGTCCCTGCACGATCCGCATCAATCCCACCAGCTGCAGCGCCACGCACGCCAGCGCGCACGCCTGCAGCACGTTCACGACAACGGGGCCGAATCGCGTGCCGGAGAAGATCGTCGAGCCCACGATCAGCACCGCCGCCGACGAGAGTTCCGCGATGCACACGCCCTTGATCCACGGTTGCCAAGCAACGAGCGTCGGATGCTTCAGCCATCCTTCCCGATCGAGCCGCCACCACGCGATCGCCCGGAATCCTCCAAGGCCTAGGATCAGCAATCCCGTGAAGACTGGCACGTACGAGGTGGCCGCGCAGGTTCCCACGATCGCCGTCATGGCGGCGGCGCGCCACAGGCTCTCCAGGGCCTGCCGAAACGACGCTTCAGGGCCATCCTCGCCCGGCAGGCGGGCGCGCACGGCCGGCAACTGGTCGCCGCACTCCGGGCAGCGCACGGCGCCGGGGTTGCCGCCACAATCGTGGCCGCAGCTGGGGCATTTGCGGACCCTGTGCTTCGGAGATTGATCGCGGGCGCGCACGGCCGGCAAGTGGTCGCCGCACTCCGGGCAGCGCACGGCGCCGGGGTTGCCGCCGCAGTCGTGGCCGCAACTGGGGCAGCTCCGGATCTGGTGCTTCGGGGTTTGGTCGCGATGTGCCATGTTCGGGTCGCTTGTCCTGAACCGGAGCGGAGAATTGTCGATAGAACTACCACAATGCCATTCGGAGGCCCCATGACCACGCTGCTTGCCTCGGTTGTTGCGATCGGTTCGATCCTGCTCGGTCCGGCCGCGCACGCCGGCGATGCGCCGACCGGTGCAGCAGCCTGGTCCGATGCCCTCTGGACGGCCGCTCTGGCCGATGACGAGGCCAAGGTGGAGGAGCTGCTCAAGGCCGCGCCTGCCGACGACTCCCCGGCGATGCAGAAGGTCCGCGAGCGCGTGACTGAGCGCGCACGCAACCACGAAACCCGCGAAGCCGAGCGCAAGACAGAGCTCGAGAAGCACGAGAAGGAGATGGGCGAGCATGCCGGGAAGGGGGAGCTCCTCAAGGCGCTCGTCGACGGCGCAAACATCCGCTACCTGCTCTCTGAGAAGGAATGGAAGCAGCGGGGCGCCACGCCGGCCTTCCGCGACCTGGTCAAGACCGCACTCGCCGAAGCGACCAAGGCGGAGGCGGCAGGCGACCTGCTCTATGCACAGGAACTCACCTTCCGTGCCAAGGTGCTCGTCGAGGATGGCATCGACCAAGAGACCTTCGAGCGCGCTGAGGGTGCGCTCAACGACTTCAACGATCGCATCATGCTCATCGCGATCTATGCGCCGCGCGCCATGCATGCGCTGCGCGAGAGCGTGGCCAAGCGCGTCGATCCGGAGGATGACTTCGCCGACTTCAGCGAGGATTCGACGGATGACTGGAAGGAAGTCGTGGGGGGCATCTCGCGCAACCTCACGCTCGGTGCGCTCTCGGCTGCGGCCGAAGCCCACATCGGTGGGCAGGGCTGGGAGCCGCTCGTGCGCGGTGGCCTCGAGCAGGTTCGCCTGCTCGCGACGACCAAGGCGCTCGACGAGACCTTCCCCGCGCTCAAGGATCCCGCCATCGTCGGGGCCTTCACCAAGGAACTCGATGCGCTGGCCACCGCCAAGCCCGAGCGCGCCAGCGGCACCTGGGCGCGCGCGACCGTCGACTCGATGCTCGATGCGAACGATCGCACCATCAAGGTGCCGCACGATGTGCTCCTGCACGAGTTCGGCACCGGCGCGACCGAGCGGCTCTCGAAGGACCAGGGCGACGACTACTCCTCGATCATCTGGCCGGAAAACCTTCGGCGCTTCAACCAGCAGCTCGAGGGCGACTTCGTCGGCGTGGGCATCCTGCTCCGATACGACGACAAGCGCCAGCTCATGATCGCCAACCCGCTTGAGGGCGGGCCGGCAGCACGCGCGGGTGTGCAGCCCAACGATCGAATCATCGAGGTCAACGGCCTGCCGACCGCCGGCTGGACCCTGAACAAGGCGGTCGAGACGATCACCGGCCCCGCCGGCAAGCAAGTCGTCATGAAGCTTCGCCGCGGCGAGGGCGATCAGGCGGCCGATCTTGAGGTGCCGCTCATCCGCGAGCGCATCAAGATGCGCTCGGTGAACGGGTGGTGGAAGCGCTCGATCGACGAGGGCGGAACCCCCGAGTGGGACTGGATGATCGACCCCGATGCGGGCATCGGCTACCTGCGCGTGACGAGCTTCAACGATGACACGCTCGACGACATGGCTGAGGCCATCGGGACCATGCGCAAGGCTGGGCAGTTGCGTGGGCTTGTGTTGGACCTTCGGGGCAACCCGGGCGGCCTCCTGCCCGCGGCAGTCGACATGGTCAATCTGTTCGTGAGCCGTGGCCTGGTCGTCGAGGTGCAGGATCGCAACGGCCGCACCGTCGGCACGAACTACGCCAAGCCGAGCAAGGCGAAGCTTGCGGGGCTGCCGCTGGTGGTGCTCGTCAATCGCGAATCGGCGAGCGCCAGCGAGATCGTGAGCGGTGCGCTGCAGGCGTACAAGGCTGGCATCGTCATCGGCGATCGCACCTTCGGCAAGGGCAGCGTGCAGACCGTGCAGCGCGTGACCGATGGTCCGCGGCAGGCGGCGGTCAAGGTCACGCAGCAGTACTACGCACTGCCACCGACTGCCCCCGGGCAGAAGGGGCGCTTGGTGCACAAGCGGCTGAATGCCGGCGACTGGGGCGTGAACCCCGATGTCGTCGTGCGCGTGGGACCCAAGCAGCAGGAGAAGGCGCAGACCCTGCGCACCAAGGCCGACCAGATCGATGAGAGCGGCAAGGGCGCGAAGGACGAGCGCCCCAATCCGAGTGCGCTCGTGGCCGAGGGCGTCGACGAGCAGCTCGATCTGGCGCTCATGCTCCTGCAGGCTCGCCTGGCGACTGAGCCGGTGGTCGGCACGGCCGAGCGGCCCAAGTCCGCGCAGCCCGCGCTCTCCACGGACCGCGGCGCGCCGCCTAGCTGAGATAACGCCGCGGGGCGCAAGACCGCCCGTGAGCGGGGCGCGCAGGGGAAGGTTCCTGCCATCGGCCGCCTCCGCGCCCTCTCAGGCGATGGTGGCAGCATGGTCGGACGGTCGCATGGGTCGGTCTTGCCCCCGACGCGCCGTTCTCCTATAACTGTCGGACTCTCCTTCGGTTGAGAGCCACTATGAGCATGCTTTCCGAACCCTCGACTTCCACTGCGTTCGATGTCCACGGCAAGCCCGGCGAGCGAACCTCCGCCCCAGCCACGACCGGTCGCCGCGACCTGGTCGATCCCGCGCGATGCCGCCAGTGGCTGCGCGACATGCTGATGATCCGGGAGTTCGAGAACCGCTGCATGCAGCAGTACCAGGACAAGAAGATCGGCGGCTTCTGCCACATCTACATCGGCCAAGAAGCGATCGCCGTCGGCTGCACGGCCGCGGTGCGCCCCAACGACCCCATCGTGACCGCCTACCGCGATCACGGCCACGCGCTGGCCCGCGGCATGGCCGCCCGCCACTGCATGGCCGAGATGTTCGGCAAGATCGGCGGCTGCGCCAAGGGCAAGGGCGGCTCAATGCACATGTTCGACCGCGAGCATCACCTCTACGGTGGGCACGGCATCGTGGGTGCACAGATTCCTCTCGGGGTCGGCCTGGCCTTCGCCTGCAAATACACGGACGAAGTCATCGACGGCCGCCCCAACAGCCGTGTGGCCCTGGCGTTCCTCGGCGACGGCGCGCTCAACCAGGGTGCGATCCACGAAGCCATGAACCTGGCCGGCCTGCTCGACATCCCGTGCGTCATCATCTGCGAGAACAACGGCTACTCGATGGGCACGAGCATCCACCGCGGCACCACGATGGGCCACGACATCATCTCGAAGGCGATCGGCTACGGCATCGACGGCTACGTCGTCGATGGCATGGACGTGCTCTCGGTCTACCACGACATGAGCGCGATCGTCGAGAAGTGCCGCCGCGAGAGCCGCCCGGCCTTCGTCGACATGCGGTGCTACCGCTTCAAGGGCCACTCGATGAGCGACCCGCGCAAGTACCGCACGCCCGAGGAAGAGAACCAGTACGCGAGCGATGACCCCATCGGCCAGCTGAAGCTGCATCTGGAAGAGCGCGGCGAGCTGACCGAGGCCGTCCTCAAGGAGATGCAGAAGGAGATCCGCGAGGAAGTCCGAGAGTCGATCGCCTGGGCCGAGGCGAGCCCCGAGCCGCCGATGTCCGAGCTCTACCACGACGTCTTCGTCGAGCCGCATGGGCCGTTCAACGGCACCAGCCTGCCGCAGATGCTGCAGGGGAAGGACCTGCGCTGACCATGAGCACCGTCACCGTCATCGACCCCACCGTGACCGCCACCCGCGAGATCGAGTTCCGTGATGCTCTGCGCGAGGCGATGAGCCAGGAGATGCGCCGCGACCCGCGCGTGTTCCTGCTTGGCGAGGAAGTCGCCCAGTACAACGGCGCCTACAAGGTCAGCAAGGGCATGCTCGATGAGTTCGGCCCGCGCCGCATCATCGACACGCCCATCTCGGAGTCGGGCTTCGCCGGCATGGCGATCGGCGCGGCGATGATGGGCCTGCGCCCGATCGTCGAGTTCATGTCGTGGTCCTTCAGCCTCGTCGCTGCCGACCCGATCCTGAACAACGCCCCGAAGATGCTCTACATGTCGGGCGGCCAGTTCGGCTGCCCGATCGTCTTCCGCGGCAACGACGGCGCCGGTGGCCAGCTCGGCTCCACGCACTCCTGGTGCGTCGAGGGGCTTTTCAGCAACGTGCCCGGCCTGAAGATGGCGATCCCCAGCTGCCCCGAGGATGCCAAGGGCCTGATGACGACCGCCATCCGCGACGACGATCCGGTCTTCTTCCTCGAGAGCGAGCGCATGCTCGGCATGAAGGGGCACGTCCCCGATGGCGACTACCTGATTCCCTTTGGCCAGGCCAAGGTCCGTCGCGAAGGCACCGACTGCACGCTGGTGTCGTTCGGCCGCCCGGTGAACTTCTGCCTCGATGCTGCGGCGGAGCTGGCCAAGGAGGGCATCTCGTGCGAGGTGCTCGACATGCGCACCATCCGTCCGCTCGACATCGATTCGATCGTGCGCAGCGTGCGCAAGACGAACTACTGCGTCGTCGTCGACCAGTCGTGGAGCTTTGGCAGCCCCGGCAGCGAGGTGGCCAGCCAGGTCCACCAGCACTGCTTCGACGACCTCGACAACTTCGTGCACCGCGTGCACAGCGCCGACGTGCCCACGCCGTACGCCTTCAACCTCGAGCAGGAGTACCTGCCCAACGCCCGCAGGATCTGCGAGGCGGTGCGCAGCTGCCTGTACCGCGCCTGAATCACGGACGATCCCAGGAGACACCATGCCCACGACCGTCACCATGCCTCGCCTCTCCGACACGATGGAGGCCGGCACCGTCATCAAGTGGCACGTGAAGGAAGGCGACACGGTCGCCACCGGCGACGTGCTCGCCGACGTCGAGACTGACAAGGCCACGATGGAGATGCAGACCTACGACGACGGCGTCGTGGCCAAGCTGCTCATCGGCGCGGGCGACCGCGTGGCGATCGGCACACCCATCGCGGTCATCGCGATGGAGGGCGAGGATGCCTCCTCGGCCAACAGTGCCAAGCCCGCGGCGGCGACTGCTGCCCCGGCACCGCGCGCCGCAGCATCGACCGATGCCCCGGTGGTCGTCACCGGCACCGTGGTCATGCCGAGCGCCCACGCTGACACGGGTGCGCGCGCGCGCATCTCGCCGGTCGCGCGCCGCATGGCCGAGGAATTCGGCGTGGACATCAACAGCCTGCGCGGCACCGGCCCCGGTGGCCGAGTGATCAAGCGTGACATCGAAGGCGCTGCGGCTCGCAAGGGCAGTGCGGCACCGGCTTCGGTTGCCACGTACGCGGGTACGACGGCTGGTTCGCACGGTTCGACCATGCCTGTCGTGGCGGCACCTGCACCTGCGGCCGCATCGAGCATGCCGGTCGTGGCGGGGCTTGGCTCGCGTGAAGTCGCCGTCAGCAGCATGCGCCAGACGATCGCGCGCCGACTCGTCGAGAGCAAGAGCACGATCCCGCACTACCAGGTGTCGATGCGCTTCAACATGGATCCCTTGCTCGAACTGCGAAAGATGCTCAACGCGCAGCTCGAGCCCCAGGGCGTGAAGCTCAGCGTGAACGACTTCATCGTGCGCGCGTGCGCGCTCGCGATGGCGCAGCACCCGTACTTCAACGCGAGCTGGGCCGGTGACCGCATCATCATCCACGGCGAGGTCAATGTGGGCGTGGCGGTGAGCCTGCCCGCCGAGCGCGGCGGCGGCCTGGTGGTCGCCGTGATCCGCAACGCCGACCAGAAGGGCCTGCGCCAGATCTCGCTCGACACCCGTGCGCTGGCCGAGAAGGCCCGTACCCGTGGCCTCGGCCCCGAGGACATGATGGGCGCCACGTTCACGATCTCGAACCTGGGCATGTACGGCGTCGACAACTTCACCGCGATCATCAACCCGCCCAACAGCGCGATCCTCGCCTGCGGCGCGGCGGCGGAGCGTCCTGTCGTGCGCAACAGCCAGCTCTGCGTGGGCACCGAGCTCGACGCGACCCTCAGCCTCGACCACCGCGTGATCGACGGCGCGATGGCCGCCGAGTACCTGACCACGGTGCGCCACAACCTCGAGAACCCGGCCACGCTGCTGGTGTGAGCGGCGGGGGGCGCGGCTAGGCTGCGCGCGTGAGCGACGCCGGGGCGACGAATGAACAGGGCATGGCCCGCCGCATGATCGGTGCAGGAGCACCGTGGCTCGCCGCTGCGTTCGTGGTGCTCTGCCTGGCAACGATTCCCGCCGGCGTGCCGGTTCCCTTGGGTGTCATGACGGCCTTGGGGGCGATTGGGGCCAGCAGCGTGCTTCTGGCTCGCGCCGATCCGCAGGGCCGCTGGCAACGCGTCACGTGGTGGCCCGTGGCCGCCATCCTTGGGGCCATGGTCGTATCGGTCCTGAACAGCCGGTTGCCGGGTCTGGCAACCGAGCGCTCAACCAGTGCGGGGGTCTTCGCCCTGATCGCCGTGGCGGCGCAGGTTGCGGCTTGGGATCGACGCGCGCTCCGGACGATCCTCATCGCGTGCGCGGGGCTTGTGGTCGTGGTGGCGGCCGATGTGGGTTGGCAGCGGGTCATGGGAGCATCGCTCCTGCGTGCCGTGCCAGGAGCGGGCGCGCGACTTGCGGGCAGCCACGGCAACACGAACGACCTCGCGGTCGCCAGCCT
>SYIB01000088.1 GCA_005798965.1 Planctomycetia bacterium | reverse complement strand
CGAGCGCATCTGCAACGGCGAGGGCGACGACCTGCCCGAGAGCGCATTCATGTACGTCGGCTCGCTCGACGACGCGCGGGCCAAGGCTGCGAAGATGGCCGCCTCCGTCTGACGCCTCCCGCCCAACACGACACCACTGCAGGGCCTGCCGATCGGCAGGCCCTGTTTCATGGCGCGCGGCTAAAGTAGGAAGGTCATGCCACTGGAAGTCGCCCCACCACACACCCTGTCGGATCTCGATGGGCTCCTGTCTGTAGGCATCGGTTCCCTTGCCGGTGTGGTGATCGCCCGTGCGGTGCTCGGCATCGTGCGCCGGCTGGCGAGCACATCGACCAATCCCGTGCACGAGGCGTTCGTGCGATCGGCCTCCCCGCCGCTGCTCCTGCTGGGCTTCCTGCTCGGAGCGCGCGCAAGCCTTCGATGGATCGCGGTCGAACCCACGCTGCGCGACGACCTCTATACCGGCCTCCGGGTGGCGTTGGTGCTCTTGGTGGCGTGGGGCGTGCTTCGCGCGGCATCGACCGCTGGCGAGCTGGCTCGATCCGCCTTCCATGCACGCGGCCGAGCGAGCGTGGCTTTGTTCGTTCCGGTGGCGGTGCGCGTGGTGCGCTGGCTGACGATCGGCCTGGTAGTTCTGAGCATCCTGTCAGAAGCCGGGGTCAATGTCACGCATCTCCTCGCCGGTCTGGGCATCGGCGGCATCGCCATGGCGCTGGCCGCGCAGAAGACGCTCGAAAACCTCTTCGGTGGACTGAGCGTGGTGCTCGACCAGCCGCTGCGCCCCGGCGACTCCTGCCGCATCGGCTCCGTGAAGGGCGTGGTCGAGGAGATCGGCTTGCGCAGCACCCGTGTGCGCACGGCCGAGCAGACGCTGATCAGCCTGCCCAACGCCACGGTCGCCAATGCGGAGATCGAGAACTTGTCGGCGCGCACCGGCCTGAGGTACCAGATGGTGCTGCCCATGCGCCCGGATGCACCGGCGGACGCGCTCGAAGCATGCACATACGAACTGGCGGACCTGATGAAAGCAGAACCCTTGCTGACGGCTGCATCCGTTGCCGTGCAGGTGAAGGGATGGAACGCCGGCATCCTCGAAGTCGAGTGCACCGCCACCTCCACCTCAATCAAGGGAAGCGAGTTCGCCCCTGCGCGGGAACGGCTGACCGTGGCACTGCTGCGGGCCATCGAGGCTCGCGGCCTGAACCTCCCCAACATGTCGACCTGAATCGTGCGACTGCTCGCATCGCTGGCTCGTTCGAACCAGATCAGCTGGTGAGGCGGCAAGGTGTCGAGGCTTGGGCAAGGCCCTCCTAGACTGGTCGCATGAGCACCGCCGCAGCCCCCGCGACCTGGCCGATCGAGGAGACCATCAACGCGCTCGTTCAGACGCACGGCGAGGCGGCGCGTGCGCGGGCTGCAGCGGGCGTGGCCCGGGTGGCGGCGCTGTGGCGCGACACCGACGGCGATGGGGCCTCGTTCACGGCCTTCTGCCTGAAGCAGTTCGTGCACGACGGTGCCGAGCGCACACGGCTCATGCTTCGCCTGGAGACCGCGCTCGAGCAGGTCAGCGGACACCTGTACGAGATGCGTCGTTCGTTGCGTCGCTGGTCCGACCTGCGCGGTGACGAGTTCCCGTCGGTCGACGACCTGCTGGCGACCTTCGATCCGGCACCTGACCTCTCCGAGCAGCTCTACCGCCAGAAGGTCGCGTTCGTCGCGCTGCTGAACTTGGACCGTCCGACGCTCGCGCGCATGCTCGCTGAGGGCGATGGCTGGTCGATCGACCAGTGGGCCGAGGCGCGCACCGCGCAGTCGTTCGGTCCACGGATCCCCGCGGAACTCGCCGACCGCGCGCGCGCAACCGGGCACCGATGCCAGCAGTGGGTTTCGACCTTCCATGTGCCCGTCGGGGGCATGGTCGACGCGAAGGGCAAGCGCTGGTTCGAGACCGATCGCAAGCTCATCGTGCACTGGCTGGTGCGCGAAGAGATCAAGGCCGGCTACAACGATCCAGAAGGCCTGCAGAAGCAGCGTGCCCTCTCATGGGTCATGGCGCGACACATCGATGGCACGATTCCCTCAGCCGTGATGAAGGGCGCGGGCGCGGACTGGGATCCGCAGGCGAACATGCTGGCGGGCAGCCCGGTCTGCGCGACCGGCCCGTGCGGCGGAGCGACGGGCCAGACCGTCGGGCTCACGCGGTACGAGCACTGGATCGAGCAGTTCCGACTGGCGCAGGCCTATGACGCGCACCACCCCGAGCATCCAACCGCGATCGCGCGCAAGTTCGACCTGGCACGCGAGATCCCGGAGACCGACGTCGAGCGGCTGCTGGTGGAACTGCTCGAGCACCCCGTGCGCGCGCAGCTCGCATCGATGCTGCGCGATCGGCTCGGTCGCACGCTCGAACCATTCGACATCTACTTCGATGACATCAGCGAAGCGCGACCCGCCGAGGAGATGAACGCTGCCGTGACGCGGCTCTTCCCCGACGAGGCGGCGTTTGAGCGTGCGCTGCCGCAGGTGCTGCGCGGCCTCGGCTGGCCGGACGGCGAGGCCGACTTCCTGGGCTCGAACATCAAGGTCGAGATCGCCAAGGGCGCAGGTCATGCCATGCGGCCGATGCTCACCCAGTACGGCGCCTGGCTGCGCACGAACCGGCTGAAGGAGTGCCTGGGATGGGATGGGTTCGACACGGCCATGCACGAACTCGGCCACAACCTCGAGCAGCTCTGCAGCACCTACTACGCACCGCGGCCAGCGCTGCGCAACGTGCCCAACACGGCGTGCACCGAGGCGTTCGCGTTCCTCTATCAGGGGCTCGCGAAGAAGGTGCTCGGCATCGAGCCCGAGGGCGGAGAGCAGCGGCAGTTCGCGATCGACAGCGTGCAGACGATGCTGGCAGCGTGCCAGATCGCCGGGCCGAGCCTGCTCGAACTGCATGCCTGGCGCTGGCTGTATGCCAACCCTGATGCGGACGCGGCCGCGCTGCGAGCCGAGGTGCTGGCGATTGCGGATCGGCTCTGGACCCGGTTCTACGAGCGCGACTTCGGTCCCGATCCGTACCGCATCCTGGCCGCGTACCAGCACATGATCGCGCACCCCCTCTACCTGGCCGACTACACGCTGGGGCACATCATGAGCCACCAGATCCGCTCGTTCATGCGCGGCAAGGACGTGGCGGCCGAGACCAGGCGCATCACGAGCCTGGGGCGGTTCACCCCTGACCTGTGGATGCGCAAGGCCACCGGGAGTCCTATATCGGCGCGTGCCTTGGCCGAGGACTGCGCCACGGCGCTGAAGTGCCTCTGATCCGCGGGGTTCTGAGCGTTCGAAGCCCCGGCCGAATGGCGCCGCACCCCATCGCGCTCTGCGTTCAGTGCATCGCTGGAGGCCTCTTTCCCGTATAGTCCCATCTTGGCCCAAAGGGCCCCCACGACCATGAAGAGCACCTGCCTGACCATCTGCCTGTCCACGCTCGCCCTGGCCGCCTGCGCCGTGCCCACGCACGAGCAGCCGCAAGACATCTCGGCCCCGGCCAACTGCCCCAAGGATTGGACCACCCT
>SYIB01000087.1 GCA_005798965.1 Planctomycetia bacterium | reverse complement strand
GTCATAGACCGGCAGCAGCTGCTTGCTCACGACCAGCGTGGCTGGGTGGAGTCGCGTTCCCGCACCCCCGGCGAGCAGGATGCCGCGACGGGTCACGAACCACCTCGGACGAGCGAGCGCACCGTCGCGTCCACACCCACGGTCCACGACGGGCGCGCTGACGCGACGAGTGCATCGAGCCGACGGCCGTCGAGTCGCGAGTTCATGGGTCGCATGGCCTTCAGAGGGTAATCGGCTGATGACACCGGCGTGATGCCATCGGCGGTGCAGCGGAGGTTTGCCCCCAGCACGGATGCCGTGCGCAGCGCGTGGCAGGCAACCTCGTGCCACGACGCGTGCCCCGACGGTACGGCGTGCACGATCGGGGGCACGTCGCCACCCCGAGCGAGCCGATCAGCCAGATCGACGATGGTGGCGGCCAGCCAAGCGGCCTCGGTCGGTGCGCCGACCTGATCGCTGACGACCCGTAGCGTGTCATGCTCCGCAGCGGCGCCGAGAATGCTGCGCACGAAGTTGCGACCAGAGCCCCCATGAAGCCAGCTGGTCCGCACGATCATGGCATGACCTGCCTCGAGGCATGCTCGCTCTCCCACGAGTTTGCTCCGTCCGTAGGCATTCAGTGGCGCGGGTTCGCTCGCCTCCGTCCAGGGGAGATCGCCGCTCCCGTCGAAAACGTAATCCGTCGAGACTTGCACCAGTTGCGAGCCGACCCGGCCGCATGCCTGCGCCGCCTCGGCGACGGCGTCGCCGTTGATTCGGGTGGCGAGGGCTTCAGATGACTCAGCGCCATCGACATCGGTCCAGGCGGCGGCGTTGATCACGACCGCGGGCCTGATCCGCACGATCAGGTCAGCAACCTGCCCCGGGGACGCAAGGTCTGCCACCGTCCGGTCGGCAGCCGTCAGGCCCCAGGCTGTCGGCGCGACGCGGCTGATCGCTGCGCCGAGTTGCCCGCGTGCCCCAAGCAGCAGCACCTTCATGGGCCGTACTGCTCCCGCACCCACGACGCATAGGCACCCGAGCGGATGCGTTCAAGCCACACCTCGTTCGTCAGGTACCAGCGGACCGTTTCGCGCAGGCCGTCCGTGAGGGAATGTCGTGGCGCCCAGCCGAGTTCGTCGCGCGTGGAGGAGGCATCGATGGCATACCGACGGTCGTGTCCGGGGCGATCCGTGACGAACCGGATGAGGCTCGCGTGCGGCGCGCTGGTGGGGCGCGCCTCGTCGAGTGCACCGCACAGCGACCGCACGAGATCGATGTTGGCGCACTCCCCGTGACCGCCGATGAGATAGGTCGATCCTGGCACGCCCTGTTCGAGCACCGCTCGCAAGGCCGCGCAGTGATCATCCACATGCAGCCAGTCGCGGACCTGTCGTCCATCCCCGTAGATCGGGATGCTCTCGCCGGCGGTGGCGCGCGCGATGCACAAGGGGATGAGCTTCTCGGGGAACTGGCGCGGGCCGTAGTTGTTGGAGCAGTGTGTCGTGATCGTGGGGAGCCCGTGGGTGACATGCCACGCCCGAACGAGATGGTCAGCTGCGGCCTTGCTTGCGGCGTACGGGCTGTTGGGGCGATAGTGGCTGGCGCGGTGAAACGCGGGTTCGTCGGGGCTGAGCGATCCGAAGACCTCGTCAGTTGACACGTGGATGAAACGGAATCCACTGCGTTCGGCATGGCTTCGCTCACCCAGATGGTCGGTGCATGCCTGCAGCAGGCACGCGGTGCCGCCGACGTTGGTGGACACGAATGCGTCGGCACCCTTGATGGATCGATCGACGTGCGTCTCCGCGGCGAAGTGCACGATTGCCCTCGGCTGGACCTCGTCCAGCAGCCGCCGCAACGTCCCGGGATCGCGCACATCGCCGCGCACAAATCGGTGCGGCGCGGCTTCTGGCAGCGTTGCAAGGTTGTCGAGGTTGCCCGCGTAGGTCAGCAGATCAAGCGTGACGATCGGCTCGGGCGACTGGGCGCACCACGCGTGCACGAACGCGCTGCCGATGAAACCTGCACCACCAGTGACCAGACTTGCCACAGCAGGGAGCGTATGGGCACGGACATTCGAACGCGGCCTCGCTGCCAGCGAGGCGGGTGATCACTGCGCGCAGGGGCCCCACGCGCTCAGCAAGATGCCGAGGTCCTTGCCGTCCGTGCTGCCGTTGCCGGAGGCATCGCCGCCCGAGGTTCCCCACGCGGAGAGCATCAGCCCGAGGTCGCCGCCGTCGACGGTACCGTTGTTGTCGAGGTCAGCCGGGCACGGCGGGGCGCCGGAGCCAGAACCCGATCCCATCAACTTGTGACCACTGGAAAAGTCATCGTTCTTGGGGGCCTGCAGTCCGTTGTCGCCTCGGTCGCGCGGTGCCGGAAGGGCAGCCGGGATCAAGGCGGCGAGACCGAAGGAGCAGAGAAGAACGGAAGCGATTGCATGCGTCATGGCGACTCGACTCTACTCCCCGGTCCCATTCCGGCAAATCGTAGCTTGGAAATTTCCGGAATTTCGCCAGCCCGGTTCGATACGTCATGTGTTCGGGGGGCGCTGGTCCCGGTCCGCGTCGTCGAGGGCCATCCGGCGGACCAGCACGGTCATGTCGCGTCGGACCGCGCGCAGGCGCATGTACATGCTCAGGAATCCCCATGACGTGGCCAAGACCAGCAGGTAGAGCACGAGGTCGGCACCTCGGCCGATGCCCAAAAGCCGCGCCAGGGCGGTCGCCCAGTCGGGCTCGATCACGAAGACCGCGCCCACGGAACACCCGGCCACGAGGATCGCCGCAATGCCTCTGGGGAGGCTGCCCCTGCGTCCCAACACCAGGGTCGCAGTCACGGTGGTTGCGATGGCCGCCAACAGCGCGATCTGGAAAACAGTCATCGGAAAACCTTCCCCACGGCATAGTGGACCAGGATGCGCGCGCGGGCCGAAGCCCGCTGCCCCTTGGCGATCGAGTACTCGGTGTACTCGATCGTGGTGGGGAATTGCCCCACACGCATGCCCGAAACAGCGATCAGGTCGATGAGTTCGCTCGCATGCGCCATGCGATCGGAGCGGAGTTCGCAGCGTCGAGCGGCCTCGGCGCTGAGCACGCGGAGTCCGTTGTGGACATCGTTCAGCACGATGCCGCTGGTCAGTCGATGCATGACCGCAGCAAGCCGGATGAGAGCCGCCCGGATCGCTGGAATGCGCGAGGCACCCCTGAACCGATCGCCGAGGGCGATGTCGCACTCATCACGCGCCACGGCGCAGGCCATGCGGACCAGATCCTCCACGCGGTGCTGGCCGTCAGCGTCGAAGTGCGCGATCCGGTGCGCACCCTTGTCGAGCGCAAAGTCAGTGCCGGTCTGGAGTGCGGCGCCTTGACCGCGATTCACCGCGTGGCGCAGCGCATAGGTCGCATGCGCCTGCAGCGTCTTCCACGATCCGTCGGACGAGCCGTCATCCACAGCAACGACGTTGGGAAACACGCGGCGGAGCGCGCGCAGCACCGATTCCACGGCGGTGCATTCGTTGAAGACCGGAACCACGACCCACGTCCCCGCAAGGATCTGCTCGTCAGTGAGGTTGCTCGGCGCGCTCAGGGATTGCACGGTTCGAAGGTACCATCGGTCATGTCGGTCGCAAGGAACCACCGAGCATGACATCGACTCCGCTGGCCCTGACCACTCGGCCCGTCATGCTCGCGGCCTCCATGCTTTGGGTCTTGGTGATCCTCGTGTGGCGTCCGGTGGTGGATGCGCCGTTCGTTCACGATGACCTCGTGCAGATCGTCGATCGGGAGCAGCAGGTCGATGCCCCGTGGCGGAGTTGGTCGGCCCTTTCGGCGGGCCAGCGGCCGCTCGTGCAACTGACGCTCGGGGTCAACCATCATCTCGGCGGCCTGGATTCGCGCGGATATCACGCACTGAACATCGCGCTCCACGGCGTGGCAGCCGCGCTGTGCATGGTCGTCCTTTGGACGGCTGCGTGCAGGCTCCTGGAGCGAGGAGTGTTGGCCGCGCAACCGACCTGGATCTTCGCCGTGTGCATGGCGGCATCCGCGTTGTGGGCGGTTCACCCTGTCCAGACGGCCTCGGTCAGCTACGTGATCCAACGAGCGGAGCTGCTCGTGGGGATTGGTGCGCTCTTGGCGGTGTGGGGCCTCGTGCGAGCCTCCCGCGCAGGGGCTTCGGTACGGTGGCAGGCGCTCGCTGTTGTTGGATGCGCCGCGGCGATCCTCTCCAAGCCATCCGCAGTCACCGTGCCCGCCCTTGTGCTTGCCGTGGACGCGGCGATCTGCACGGGATCGTTGGCGGCGAGCCTTCGAGAGCGGTGGATGATGCACGCGGCCTGCTGGGTGTCGCTGCTTCTGCTGCTGCCGCTCGGGGTGATCGATTCGCTGCTCGACGACGGCGGTGTCGCTCGGTCCGCTGGATTCAGCGTGCCGGGCGTGCATCCGTTGACGTATGCGTGGGCCGAACTCGGGGCCTTTGGGATCTATGCAGGCGAACTGATCCTGCCAGCGCTGATGAGCATCGATCATGGGTGGACCGTCATCGAGACTGCACCTTGGCCGAGAATCGTCGGTGCGGCGGCCGTGCTGTCCATGCTGGCAACGCTGGTCGTCGGCCTTGCTCAAGGAGCATGGTGGTGGATCCTCGGCGCGCTGCCGTTGATCATGTTGCTCCCGACGTCGAGCATCGTCCCGCTGCGAGATCCGGTCGCGGACCACAGGCTCTACCTCGCGCTGCTCGGTCCGGTGCTGGCGTTCGTTGCGCTCGCCGCGGTGCCGACATCCCGGGCTGGAAGCGGGTGGAGGCGCCTGGGGAGCCTCGTGGTCATTGCCGCGATCGTGACGGCTGTCGTCACCACCATCAACCGCAACGAGGCGTGGTGCTCGCCGAGTCGACTGTGGGACCCGGTCATCGCGATGCGTCCCGACGATGCCACCGCCCTGATGAATCGGTCACTGAGCCGTCTTGCTGCGGGCGACGACGATGGTGCGCGTCTCGATGCGGCGGCTGCGTTCGATGCGCGTCCCTCCGATGGCTCGGCTGCCGCGATGCTCGGGGTGCTCGAGGTGCGCGCCGGGCATCCAGAGGAGGCGCTTGACTGGTTGCTCCGAGCCGAGTCGCTCGGCACCAAGACAGCAAGCGTTCGTGGCGCCAAGGGCGATGCGCTGCGGGCGCTCGGTCGCTATGCCGAAGCTGCCGAGGCGTATGAGAAAGCCTCGCGACGATCACCATCCTCCGAACGACTGGCGTTGCTCCTCGGACTTTCGCGTGCGGAGAGCGGCAACATGGAGGCGGCATCGATGGTGCTCGAGCGCCTCGCCGCTGACGCGCGCGATCCCGCCGTGATGGAGCGCGCGCGAGCGTGGCTGAAGGAGTTCCCGGGCGATGCCGGCAGTGGAGCCACGGCACCATGATCGCGAGGGACCACGACGTGACCCTGATCATTCCTGCCCGGGATGCGGCGCGGACGATCGGACCATGTCTCGATGCTGCGCTCACCGTCCGCGCACGGGCCGCATCACGACTCGCGCGCATCGTGCTCGTTGACGACGGTTCGCGCGATGGCACAGCAGTCGAGGCAGAGCGCCGCGGGATCGACGTGGTGCCTGGGACGGGGCAGGGACCCGCTGCGGCACGCAACCTCGGCTGGCGGCAGGCGACCACGGACCTCGTGTGGTTCGTCGATGCGGATTGCGTCGCTGCGCCGGATGCGCTCGAGCGGCTTCTGCCGGCGCTGGAGGACGATGGTGTCGCCGGCGTTGGCGGGACATACGGGATCGCGCCGGGTGCGTCGCTCCTGGAGCGCCTGATCCATGAGGAGATCATGGTGCGCCATGCACGCATGCCCGAGGAGGTTGACTTTCTCGCGACCTTCGACGTGCTCTACCGGCGCAGCGTGCTGGATCGGCTTGGCGGCTTCGACGAGCGATACCTCAAGGCGCAGGACGCGGAGTTTGCGTTCCGGGTGATTGATTCGGGCCGGCGCCTGCGGTTCGAACGTGCGTCGGTCGTGCAGCACTTCCACGCCGATCGACTGGCGAGGTACCTGCGGGTGCAGTGCGGGCAGGGGCGATGGCGCGTGGCCCTGCACCTGGAACACCGGGGACGCAGCACTCGCAACTCCTACAGCTCGGCACTCGATCATCTGCAGCCATTCATCCCGCTGACGCTCCCAGTCGCTGCCGCAGCACCATGGTGGGGTGCACCGTGGTGGAGCGTTGCGGTACCAGTGGCGCTCCTCGCGCTCCTGCAGGTGCCGATGGCCGCTGCGATGGTTGCCCGGGCCGGTCCGTCGATGGTGGCCTTCGTGCCGCTCGGCGTTGCACGCAGCGTCGCGCGTTGTGTCGGGCTCTGCCAAGGTCTTGCCGATCGCCTGCGAGGTCGTCGCCTGCCCGGAGGAGTTCGATGAGTCTGCTTCCGATGCTGTGTTGGCTGCTGCTTGCACTGCCTGGTGTGGCACTCGTACGGCGTCGAGTGCCGGCGGCGTGGGGTGGCGGCCCCTTGGCATGGCTCGGCATCGGTTGGATGGCGTCGCTCATCGCGCTTGCACCCGTTGTCGTGGCGGGATATCTGCTGCGGCTGCCGACGGGTGTGGTGGCGGTGGTTGCCGCCGGGTTCGTGGGGTGGGGAGCGATCGAACTCGTCCGGCAGCGCGTGTGGCGCGATCTTCGCGGCAGCGTCACGGTCGTCGCCATCCTCGGGGCATGCGTCGTCATCGTCGATGCGGTGCTTGCGGAACGCATCGGGGCGATCCTCGACAATGATGCACGCGTCCACGTCGCGAGGATCCGCTTCCTCCTCGACCAGGGCTTCTCCAACGTGGATCCGTTCGTACGGACTCCTGGCCAGTATCCCTATCCGCTCTACCACACCAACATCCTGCATGCCGTGCACGCGATCGTGGCCTGGCTGACGGGACTCGACCCACTCGATGTCTGGTTCGGCTCACTTGGAGCGTCACGCCTGATGATCGCCGGTGCCGCCGCGTGGACCGCGTGGGTCATCGTTGGTGGCCGCTGGGCACCATGGATCGCAGCGGTGCTCGTGGTGCTGTCACGCGTCGACTGCAACTACACGCTCTATCCCAATCAGCTTGCGCCGTGGTTCGCCGTTCCGATCGCGGTGGGTGGCGTTGCACTCGTGCTGGCGCGGGACGGCCGTGCCTGGCACGCCGCGCTTGCGTGCGCGGGCCTGACGCTGGTCGTGGCCATGGTGCACCCGCTCTATGCGGGCTTTGTGCTGGTGATGCTCCTGCCTGCGCTTGGATGCTCGATGCTGTGGCGCTGGCTGCGTGGCATCGGGAAGCCAACCACACCATGGGCATGTGCTGCCGGTCTGGTGATCGCCTCGGTCCCGATGTTGGTGGCCGTGAAGGCCATGACTGCCAATCCGGGACGCGCCGGTGATGTTGCACCTGCATCGGCCTGGGAGCGAACGCAATGGAAGCTCGATGGGACCGCAGGAAGCGAGTCGCAGGCCGGCAGCGGCACGCCGGATGCCCTCGGCCGCACGCGGTCGACGGCGATCTACCGCCAGGACGGCTTCACGATGAGCCAGTCTGACGGCCGCCGGTTCATCGCGAGGGATTGGGGCCGAGGCTTCACGGGTGGACTCGGCGGCGTGCGTGCATGGCGTCTTTGGTCCGCAATCGCAGCAACCGTCCTCGCGCTCTCCCTGCTCGGCAGGCCGCAGGCAGCCGTGGCGGTGGGGGCGATCCTTGTCGTCGTGGGCGTCATGTCCATCCCGACGCTGTGCACGGCGGCGATCGGGTTCCTTGGTGCGCAGTGGATGGTGCTCAGGTTCGAGGCGCTCGCCACGGTCCTTTGGTGCATGCTTGCACTGCCGGCCATGGCGGCAAGCCTCGAGCGTGCGACCGGCGCTTGTCGGGCATGGTCGATCATGGGGGGGCTGGGCATGATGCTGCTCGCCGCATGGGTCGGCGTCGCAAATGCGGGTCGTGATGCACCTGCACGGATGGATCAGTGGTGGCATCGAGCGATGGCCTCGTCTCACGATCGATGCGGTGCTGCCTTCGACGGCCTCGTCAAGAATCGCGATTGGATGGACCGAGCGATTCCCGATGGGGCTGTGCTTGCTTGCGGTCGGCTGACCGGGACATGGGTCGCCATGCTTCGTGGACCGGCGCTCGTGTGCAGCGAGCGAAGTTCCACTGGTGTCCCTGCTGGCGCCACGCGCACCCGTCACGTGATCGAGATGCTCGATGACCGGACTGACGACGCTCGCCGAGCGGAGCTGTTCAGGCACTACGGAGTCAGTCACGTGCTGCTCGCCGGTCGCGCACCTGCATGGACCGAGTATTGGGCAGCCGAGACAGCTGAAGGCGAGGGACATCGAGTGATCGAGCTCTTGGATGCCCCGGATCCGGGCAAGGTGTGGGAGCGCGAGGTGTCGGATGCCATGCGCAAGGTGCTGCGTGGATGCGCTGACCATGCGGAGCCGGCGCTCGAGGCACTGGTCGACGAGCGGCCGCAGTCGTGGCGAGGGTGGAACGCGCTGGGCAACGCGCAGTGGCAACTCGGTCGCGTGGATTTGGCGGAACAGTGCTATCTCGAGGCCCAGCGACGCGATCCGAGGGAGCCGATGACCGAACTCATGCTTGGCAACTGCGCCGAAGCTCTCGGTCGCCCCTCGGAGGCACTCGCGCGATTTGCGTCTGTCGAAGTGATCGCCATTGCTGCCGGGGATCCCAGCATCGCGGCATCCGCAACCTTCAACCGTGGCAATGCGCTGCGACGGCAGGGCCGCTTGGCGGAAGCGGAGTCCGCGTATCGGCGTGCATTGGTCCTGGACCCGGCGCATGCTGGAGCACAGCACGAACTCAAGCAGGCCGGACGCTGGTCCGCCCCCGCGGCGGGTCCGGCTGACGAAGGTGACGAGGGCCAGCCATCTGGCCAGCATGGCATGGGAGGGCTTCATCGGTGAACGAGCATGAGCCCGATGTCTCGATCGTGATCGTGAGCTACAACACGGTCGACCTCTTGCGGGACTGCCTGCGATCGATCCCACGGTCGGTCGAGCCCTTCACGCACGAGACGATCGTCGTCGACAATCTGTCGCGGGATGGCAGCGCCGACATGGTCGAGCGGGAGTTTCCCGGCGTTCGGCTGGTTCGGGCGGAGCGCAACCTCGGCTTTGCGGGCGGAAACAACGCGGCATTCAGGATCGCCCGCGGCCGGCTCGTCTATTGCCTCAACCCCGACACCGTGAGCCATCCTGGATCGCTTGCAGCGCTTGTGAGGCTCCTCGACGGCGATCCGACGCTCGGCTACGTCGGCCCGAAGCTGCTGAACGCCGATGGAACCCACCAGCTCAGTGCGTATCGCTTCCACACGGTGCTCTCGGGATTCGTGAGTTGGTCGATGCTGGGTCTCGATCGCCGCAACCCGCGCTCGCCGCATTGCCTCGCGCTCCACCACCTGCACGGATACGACACGCCCTTCGAGGTCGACTGGCTCACCGGTGCGGCGATCTTGACGCGCCGATCGATCATCGAGCAGGTCGGGGGGTACGACGAACGCTATTTCCTCTATGCCGAGGAGATCGAGTGGTGCTGGCGCATGCATAGCGCCGGCTGGCGGGGGTGGTTTGAGCCCGGCGCGGTCGTCACGCACATCCGCGCGGCAAGCACGTCGCACCTCGATGACTCGCACGCGTTCCACGGACATGATCCGTCGCTGCTTATTGAGAGCCATCGCCGCCTCGCGGTGCAGACGCTCGGTCTCCCGGCAGCGGTCGCGTCGCAAGCGCTGCACCTGGCAGGAGTCACCCTAGCATGGTTGCGCAATGTGCCACCCATGCCACGGCGCAACCCAGGCACGCGGCGCAAGGCCTGGCTCTGGATGCGCTACCTCGTCCGACCGACATCGCAGAGGCGCTGACCACGCATGCCGATCTCACACGTCCATCGCTGCATCTTCATCCACGTACCAAAGTGCGGCGGAACGAGCATCGAGGCTGCCCTTGGCGTGCTCGGCGACTGGCGCCACGAGGATCGCGAGCGGATGTTTGGCCGCATGACATCAAGTGATCTTCTGGCCATGCGATGCCGCTCCCGATTCCTGCAGCATCTGACGTTGGATGAATTGCGGCGGGTCGTTCCCGAGCACGAGCGGCGTGGGTACCGCTCGTTCGCGATGGTGCGCCACCCGCTGACGCGCCTTGAATCGGCGTGGTCCCGGCCCGACCGCGATCTTGTCGAAGAAGCGCTCTGGCAGGGCATCCGGCTCGATGGCGTGGGGTTCGCGCGGTTCATCGAGGGTGTGCTGCGGCTGGATCATCCGCATGTCCGGCCGCAGGTCGAGTACGTCGGCGATGCCGCCGGCCGCATCGCCGTCGATGCGCTCGGCCGCTACGAGCGCTTCGAGGAAGACGCTCGCTCGCTGCTGTCGTCAGTCGGCGTTGACCGGAGCCTCGAGCACCGCAATCCACCGCTCCGCGCGCGCCACGGCATCGAGTGGCCCGCCGAGCTGCGCGCGCGCGCCATCGAGCGGTATGGCGATGACTTCAGGATCCTGGGGTACGAGCCGTGATCCTCGTGATGACGCTGCTCGTGCGCGACGAGGAGGACATCCTCGAGGCGAACCTCGCGTTCCACCGAAGCCGGGGCGTGGACCACTTCATCGTCACCGACAATCTGTCGACCGATCGCACCCCCGCCATCCTGGCGCGATGGCGTGACCGGGGGCTTGTGACGGTCATCGAAGAACGCCAGGACGACTATGCGCAGCATGCGTGGGTGACGCGCATGGCGCGGATGGCAGCTACGGACTACGGTGCCGACTGGGTGATCAACAACGACGCTGACGAATTCTGGTGGCCCGCGTGCGGCACCCTCAAGGAAGCGTTTGCATCGCTGCCGGCCTCCGCCCAGGCCACCGTGGTCGAGCGCACGAACTTTCCCGCTCTCGATGGTGCCGGTCCATTCTGGGATCGGCTGGTCTGGCGCGACACACAGTCACGCAACCCGATGGGCGGTCCGCTCATTCCGAAGGTGGCGCACCGCGGTGATCGCTCCATCGAGGTCGAGCAGGGCAACCACTTCGTGCGCCAGCGCGGTCTCCGGTTGGTGCCGGTTCCGGCCCCGATCGAGATCCTGCATCTGCCGTGTCGATCCTGGCCCCAGTTCGAGCGCAAGATCCAACTCGGTGGCGCGGCGTACGCGCGCAACACGAACCTCAAGCCCTCGATCGGCAAGACGTGGCGAGACCTGCACCAGCGACTGCTCGAAGGGTCGCTCCGCCGTGAGTACGACCGGCAGAATCCCGTGGCCATGGAGCACGCGGCGCAGGTTGCCTCCGGCCGCCTCGTTCGTGATGAGCGGCTCCGCCGGGCATTGAGCGAAATCATGCAGGACGAGGCGGGCGCGGCGTGAACGAAGCCTTCGGCCGTGCATGGGCTCTTCTCGGGCCGCGAGACCGTCGTGTGGCGGCGATGCTCTGTGCAGCGATGCTCGTGTCGGCGGCGCTTGAGTGCGTCGGGCTCGGGCTCGTGTTCCCGGTGCTCGCGCTCCTGTCGGATGACGCATCGATGCTGCGTCATGCGCCCGACGCCGTGGCACAGTCCATCAGCTCGATGCCCCGCGCCCGGCTCATCGTGCTGTGCATGGGTGGCCTCGTCGTCATCTACGCCACGAAGGGCATGTTCCGCTGGATGCTGGTGCAGCAGGTCAATCGGTTCGGCTTCGGGTTGCAGCGCGAACTCTCCACCCGCCTGTTTGGGCGCGTCATCTCACGGCCGTGGGCGTTCCATCTTGGCCGGAACACGACCGGGCTGCTGCACGGAGTGACCCATGATGTCGACCAAGTGGCATTCGGCGTGGTCGTTCCGGCCCTGTCAGCGGCGAGCGAACTCCTGGTGATCGCGGGGGTGGCGAGTCTGCTGCTGGCCATCGAGCCGCTTGGCGGCATGGTGTGCTTGGGGCTTGTCAGTGCGTCGGGCTGGTGGTTCCACCGCAACACCGAGGCTCGGGCTGCGGCACTCGGTCAGCGACGGCGCGAACTCGACCGCTCACGATTCCGACTGATTCGCCAGGCCTTGGAAGGGGTCAAGGAGATCCGAGCGCTTGGCCGTGAGCGTGGTTTCACCCAACTGGTGGATGACGCCTCGTCCCGAAGTGGTGCGATGGGTGCTCAGGTGCAGTCACTCAAGGACATGCCGCGGAGCTGGATCGAGGTCCTCGCGGTGCTCGGGTTGGCGACCCTCGTCATCACGATGGAGTTGCGTGATCGCGACCCTGTGTCGGTGCTCGGGATTGTTGGGATCTTCGCCATCGCGATCTTCCGCCTCGTGCCAAGCGGCACGCGGCTCATGTCGAGTGTGCAGTTGATGGTTCTCGCGGCTCCGAGCCTGCGCGCCGTCGCCGATGAACTGGCGCAGGCTGCGCCTGCATCCACAGGTTCGGCCGGTGACGGTGAATGGACCTCGATCGACTTCCAGGGGGTCTCCTTCCGCTACACCGATGATCGCCCGGCCGTAGTCGGTCTTCTCGATGCTCGTGTGGGTCGCGGTGAATCGGTGGGATTGATCGGCGCGAGCGGCTCGGGCAAGTCCACGGTCGTGGACCTCGCTCTTGGGCTGCTTCGCCCCTCCGCCGGACGGATCATGATCGGCCGGTTGGATCTGGCAGACTGCACCCGCTGGTGGCAAGCGCAGGTCGGCTACGTGCCTCAGGCGATCTACCTGATGGATGACTCCATCCGCCGCAACGTCGCCTTCGGTCTTCCCGAGGATGGCATTGACGAGGCAGCCGTCCTCCGCGCGATACACCTGGCGCAACTCGATGACTTCGTGGCATCGCTGCCCCACGGCCTGTCCACGGTCGTGGGCGAACGTGGCGTCCGGTTGAGCGGGGGACAGCGACAGCGCATCGGCATTGCACGGGCGCTCTACGCACGGCCCGCCGTGCTCATCCTCGACGAGGCGACGAGCGCACTCGATCCCACGACCGAGGCTGAGCTGCTCGAGGCCATCCACGCGCTGCAGGGCACCGTGACCATGATCGTGGTCGCCCATCGTGAGGCGACCGTCGCACGGTGCGAGCGTGTGCTGCGCCTCGATGCCAGCGGGCTTACGGAGAACGGGCGTGCCTGACGCAGCGCTGGCGCGAGTGTCCGACTGCGGGATCGTGACGCTCGCCGATGCGCGCTACGCCCCCGGCGTCGACATGCTGTGCCGGTCCGTCCGCGAAAGCCTCGATCTGCCGGTCGCCTGCTTCGACCTCGGTCTGGGTGCGTCGGTGATCCAGCGGCTCTGCACGAATCACCCTTCGTTGCGCGTGCTGCCGATGCCAGAGAGCGCCGATCTCTTGGCCGTGCGGCGCGCGTTCGAGTCAGCGGGTCCTCTTGCGAAGCCCGGCAAGCGCGTCTGGCCGATCTGGGCGTGTCCGTTCCTGATCGCGGCCAGCCCATTCGCGCGGACCTTCTGGATCGATGCCGACATCGTCGTGCTGCGGCACCTTGCAGGGCTGGTCTCGTTGCTCGACGACGGACCGGTGCTCACGCCGGAGAACTTCGCACCGGCCGTCACGCCCAACAAGCCGGAGCTCTATCGGCTGCTGCCCATCGCGCGCCGGTTCGATCCGCTCGAGCCGCGATTGAACGCGGGCATCTCCGGCTGGGATCATGCTCGCGCCGAGGATCGTGCACTGCTCGGCGCCTACTGCCATGCCGTGCGCGCGGCGTGCGCCGATCCGCGGATCGCGAACGCCATCTCCTGGTGGGACCAGGGATCCCTGATCTGGGCGGTGCAGTCGTGCGGGCTCGAGCATCGGGTGGTGCGCACGAATGCGTGGAACCTCTGCATCCGCAACACGCGCGCCAAGGGCATCGACGTCGGCTGGGATGATGGCACGCTCGCTCGTCTGCGGGACCTCGTCCCCGAGGGCAACCTCCTCCACTGGAACGGGACTGCGCCACCGTGGGGCGTGGTGGCATGAGGTCGTTGGCGTCGTTGCTGCGGTCGCTCGTCCGTGGCGCAGGAGCGCCGCCTCGTGCTCCCTCGCGGCGTGACCAGCTCGACAGCGAGACGGCCTTCTGGGATGGCTGGCTCGCGCGACGGGAGCATGCCGGATTCGCATTCCGAACGGACCCAACCAGCCAACTGCAGCCATGGCTCTGGTGCCACCTCGACCCGACCAGGCCGATCCACCGAGTGCTCGATGTCGGATCGGGGCCACTCTCGGTGGTCGGACGTGTCGCGCCGGCCGGTCGTCTCGACCTGACCTGTTGCGATTCCCTCGCATCGGTGTACCACGCGCTGCTCGCCAAGCACGGCATCACGCCGGTCCACGCGATCGATGACGTCGCCGGTGAAGCGCTGGTGCAGCGCTATGGCAACGCATGCTTCGATCTCGCGCTCTCCAACAATGCCGTCGACCACGCGGCTTCGCCGATCGACGTGCTCCGAGAGATGGCACTCGTCGTCCGCGTTGGAGGCACCGTGCTCGTGCAGGTGGGTGAGCGCGAGGGCCAGCACGGCGGGTACGGAGGGCTGCACCAGTGGGATTTCTGGGAGGATCGCGGGCGCCTCTGGCTGGCCGCCCGTGCCGGCGATCCCGCAGACGTGACGCACGCGCTTGAGCCGTGGCTGGAGCAGCGCTCGATCGAGCGCGTCGACACGAATCCGGCGGGTGTGCGGTGGGATCGACCGCACCTGCGCATCGTGTGGCGGCGTCGCGACGCGCACTAGTCCTGCGCCGCGACGGGCCGCCCGGCGGTCGAAGGAATCCACGCGCCTTCGAGCAAGCCGATGCCCCACGCACGCTGCATGCGGGCGCGGACCGAATGCTCCGTGCGTCGTGCAGCGACGTGCCGCGCCGAGCCGATCACGATCCACGCGATGCCTTTCACCGAGCAGAGCGCCAACGCCGAGGCGCGCCCCCGCAGATCACGTTCGATGGGTGCGACGCAGCGTCCAACGCTTCGTTGGCGCCGTACGAGCCAGTCCTCGGTCGCCCGTGAGGGAGGGATCGACTCCACGACCCGCGCCTCGTCGACCCATCGGATGGGCACGCCGCCGTGCGCCAGCCGCTGGAAGAAGTGGCGGTCCTCCCCGGCGCGCAGGAACCCGGTCGCGAATCGAGGTCCCGCATCGTCCACCAGCGCCGCATCGAAGAGCACGTTGTTGGTGAACGCCCACGGCCTGCGCTCCCCGGTCGAGTGCACGGCTGCCGCGAAGAACCCCCCATCAATCACCCATGGTGCGGGAGGCTCGTCGAACGACGGATCGACTGGGCCAGTCACGATGCCCGGTCCGAATCGATCGCGCGCGGCGAGCAGTGCTGCCAGCCAGCCGCCTCCAGCGGTTTCGTCGTCATCGATGAACGCGATCAGTCCCGTTGATCCAACAGCCTGCCGCGCAAGTCCGAGGGCTCGATTGCGAGGGAACGCCACGCCTCGTTGCGGCTCGGCCTCGAGGATCACGTCGATCCCGGTGTCGCGACGCACGCGCGCGACGACCTCGGCAGGGGCGGGATCGGCAGGATCGTTGCTCACGACGATGGCGACCACACTGACCCCCGCCGGCAATGTCGAGCGCTGCTCTGCGAGGCTGCGCAGCGTGGCCTCGAGCCCGGCTGCCCGGTGGAGCGTCGACACGCAGCAGGCGATCGTTCGCGCGTCAGGTGCCATGGTGGGTTGCATACTCCTCGAAGCGGTCAATGCCGAGCGCGCCGGACACAAGGCCGACGGCCTTGGCCGCGTCGAGCGCCGGGTGCATCGTCGCCGCGGCGACGTGCCCTCGCAGCGTGCTCATGACGGCACGGGCCACGCCTCGCGCCAGGTAGCGCAGCGCCATGCCGATGCATTCGAGTCGTGATGCTGCGTGCAGGTCGAGCATGATCCATGCGTTCGTCGCGCCGATGCGGTAGGCACGCCGTACGGCCCACCGGCGCGTCATCCGAGACCGTGGATAGTGCTCGAACGTGATCGCCTGGGCACACCAACGGATGCGATGGCCATCGCGCGCGAGCCTTCGAAAGAGGTGCGTATCACTGCCGCCGGTCTTGAGCAGGCGGTCGTCGAACCGGCACGCCGGATCCGTGACCACGCCATGACGCAGCGCCACGTTGTTGGTGTAGGCCTCCTGCAACCTCGTCCCGTCGGGATGATCGGGCTGTTCGTAGCAACCGGTCTGGAGCGCCCACGCGGGGACGGGTTCTGGCAGCACGGGTCGCGCAGGGCCCGTCAGGACGTCGGCGTCACCACGGGCGGCCGAGTGCGCGAGGGCGCTGAGCCATGAGGGATCGACGGTCTCGTCATCGTCGACGAAGGCGATCCAGTCCGGGCGGGGTTCGAGCCTTCGAGCTTCATCGAGCGCGCGGTTGCGGGCGAGGGGAATGCCCACCTGTGGCTCGAGCACATGGGTGCACGACCATCGGCTCGCCGGCAGGGGCGAACGGCTGTCATCGTTTTCGACCACGATGATGGAGAGCGCGATCGTGGCATCGCCTCCAGTCGTGACGAGGCGGTCGAGCGACGCGAAGAGTCGCGCGAGCCCGTCAGGCCTGCGTCTTGTGGTGACAGCGACGGCGAATCGCATGTGGCGACGACGAGTCTAGCGGTCGGTGTCTCGCTCCGGAGGTCGAAGCACCGTACGCTCAAGTGCATGCCGACGCGGGACACGGCCATCGACGCACCGGACACCTCCGCCGGGGGAGTCTCCGTCGTCGTGCCCACCTGCAACCGCCGTGAGCAGATCGTGCGGTGCGTGCGCTCCCTCCTGAAGCAGACCTCGCCGCCGCGCGAGATCATCGTGGTCGACGATGGTTCGACCGATGGCAGTGCCGAGGCCATCCGCGCGTTGTCGCCTGACGCCGGTCTGACGAACCTCCGGGTGATCTGCAACGAACGCAACCTAGGGGCCAACGCGAGCCGCAACGTCGGCATCCGCGTTGCCGCGGGTTCGGTCGTGGCCTTCCTCGACTCCGACTGCGTCGCCGATGCGCAGTGGATCGAGCGCCTCCGTGAACCGTTCGCGGATCCCTCGGTTGGTGCCGCGTCCGGGCTCGTCGAGGACACCTGTCGATCAACGACGTGGGAGCGGGCCTTTGCCGGCACCCATCGTTTGCCCCGACGGGGGCCGGTCCGGCGCTTCACGTCGTGCAACCTGATGGTCCGTCGATGCCTCCTCACGGCCCATCGGTGGGAGGAAGACTTCTCCGATGCCACCCGCGCCAGCCGGCGCCCGGACACCACGTTTTCAGGGCGTTGCGATGAAGAGGGGCTGTATCTGGCGATCAGGGCAGCGGGGTGGACCGTCGTGGCCGAGCCCTCGGCCATGCTGGATCACGAGCACCCGTACGGTTGGCGCAGCTTCCGTCGGCAGGCGTGGCATGGTGGCCGAGCGGCGGCGGAGTTGGTCTGGAAATTCCGTCTGCACGATCGTCTCGATGTCGCGCCGTTCGTGCTCGCAGCACTGCTGCTGGTCATCACGACATCGGTCGCAGCCTGCATCGATGCCCCCTGGCGGTGGTGGCTGCTGCTCTGCGCGCTTGCACCGTTCGCAGCCGGTTGCGCTGCGGTTGCCTGGAACGAGATCGCCAACAAGGGCAAGTCTCCCGGTGGCTTGATCGCTGCGATCCCGGCGCTGGCGGCGTACTACCTGCTGCGCAGCGTCGGCTACGTGCTGCGTCGCATGGAGTTGTTCCTTGGGATCAATCCAGTCTCGCGCGTCGAGCCTGGCTCGCTCGGTCGCTCGATGCCCCGCCCTGGAGCGACTCCATGACGGCGTTGCGGATGTTGCTGGTGACCGGTGGATTCCCGCTGCGCAGCGAGACGTTCATCCGTGATCATGTCACCGGGCTGCTCGAGGCCGGCGTCGACCTCACCATCCTCTCGCTGCATGCGAGCGACGACTCGACGTGGGTCGCTGACGAGGAGCGCCTCGGTGTCGCGAGTCGCATCAGGCGTGCTCGGATCGATTCACCGCTCCTGCAACGAATCATCGGGCTTCCTTGGCGCTGGGGCGCACACGCCTGTCGGTCGCCAGCGATTGCCTGTCGGTTGTGCTCGCCATCGCAAGGGTGGAGAGGTCCCTCTGGCGTGCTGCTCAAGGCGGCATCGGCGCTGGGTGCGCGCGGGTGCCCGCATGCGTTCGACCGCATTCACGCAGAGTTCGGCCCAAGCGGCGTGGTGGCAGCGAAACTCCGGCGCGCCGGGTGCATCACCGGTCCGCTGTCCTGTGCGTTCTACGGCTACGACGCGACCCGAGCCATCATGCAGTCGGGACCGGGTCTCTACAGCGAGCTCTTTGAGGATGCAGACGTGCTCCTTCCGAACTCGGAGTTCCTGGCGTCGACGCTCAAGGCCGCAGGCGCGCCCGCGCACAAGGTCATCGTGCACCGACTCGGTGTCGTGACATCGCGTTTTCGACCCGCTGGTGATCGATCAGCAGGGGCAGGTCCTTGGCACGCCACCGCGATCGGGCGCTTCGTGCCCAAGAAGGGCTTCGGGACGCTGCTGCACGCCCTCGCACTCGCGGGTCCATCCGCGCCATCGCTCACGCTCATCGGCGATGGTCCCCTCGGCCCCGAGTTGCGAGCGCTCGCCACTGCGCTCGGCGTCGCTGAACGCGTGCGCTTTGCGGGTTGGCTGTCACGCGACGCGGTGTTGGCGGAGTTGGGGGCCTCCGACGCCCTGATCGCGCCGAGCGAGACGGCGGAGGATGGCGACGTCGAGGGCATGCCGGTCGTCGTGATGGAAGCGATGGCGTGCGGCCTTCCCGTCATCGGCACGGACCACAGCGGGATTCCCGAGATCGTGCGTGACGGGGTCAATGGGCTGATCGTGGCGGAGCGCGATCCGGCAGCACTCGCAGTCGCGATGGAGCGCATGGCGGATCCGCTCCTGCGACACTTGTTCGGCACACGGTCACGCGAGATTGCCGAGTCTGAACTCGACCACGTCGCCCTCATGGGCCGCTTGCTCGGCATGCTGCGCGGGCGGCGGTAGGCTTCTGACTCCCATGGCCATAGCGTTCAAGCGTCACTTCCGCGAGTTCAGTCGCTTCCTGCGCATGGAACGTCGCAGCTTTGGGAATCGTCGCATTCCCGGCCCGTGGGTTCCCGGGAGCCAACACCCCGAGTCGCTGCTGCTGGTCACGCTCGATTCGTGCCGATGGGACACCTTCGATCGTGTGCCGACCCCCAACATCGATGCGGTGGGCACGCCACACCGCGTCATGGCACCGTCCTACTTCACGTTCGCATCGCACGCAGCCATGTTCGTCGGCTTCACGCCCGGCGATGGGCTGCGTTCGGAACCGATCGTGAATCCGAAGTACGGCAAGCTCGTCCGACTCGACGGGGGTGGGACGCGGTCGCTAGGCCGGGATCGGTTCGTGCTCGAGGGTCGCTCGATCATCGATGGCTTCAATCGTCGCGGGTACATCACCGCGGGCACGGGTGCCGTCAAGTGGTTCGATGACAGCTCGCCGGCTGGAACCACCCTCGTGCGCGACTTCCAGCACTACCGATACGCGGGCAACTGCTGGTCCCTCGGTCGGCAACTCGAGTTCCTCGCCGACAAGGTGGGCGGGGCGCGCCAACCGGTCTTCTGTTTCCTCAATGTCGGAGAGACGCACGTGCCGTATTGGCATGAGGGTGCGCCGTGGGATCGCACGAGGGTGCCGTGCCGTGCCTTCGCGGAAACGAACGACCGCGAGGAGAGCGCTCGTCGGCAGGGCGAATGCCTGGCGTTCGTCGATCGCACGCTCGGCCCGCTGCTGCAGGCCTTCTCTGCCGCCAACATCATGGTGTGCGGGGACCACGGCGATGTCTGGGGCGAGGACGGCGTCTGGGAGCACGGCTTCCATCACCCCAAGGTGATGGAGGTTCCGATGGCATTTCGGCTGTCGACGACCTGATTTCCGGAAATTTCACTTGCGGCTGCCGAGGCTGAGGCAACACTCTCACGGCCGCTCCCGCATCGAAAGGAACCCCCAGACATGCTTCGTACCTGCCTTGCCGTCCTGTGTGTCGCCCTCTTCGCGCTGGTTCCAACCGCCATCGCCCAGGATTGCAACGGCGACGGGCTTCCTGAGTCGCAGCAGATCGGCGTGCAGGGCCTGACCGCGCAGTACTTCGCCAACCGCACGTGGAGCGGTCCCCCGGCGGCCGTGCAGATTGATCTCACGGGCTCGGGTGGCTTTGATCTCTTCAACTGGCCCCTGCCAGCCGGTGTGCCGCAGGACCTCTTCAGTGTGCGATGGACGGGATCGATCAACTTCAGCACGACGGGTCTCTTCCAGTTCCGGGTGTCCTCTGATGACGGTTACCGCCTCTACCTCGATGGCGTGCTCATTGGGGCGTCGGAGGGCAACATCGGGAACCAGGTGGTCCCGGCAGTTCCGATCAACGTCACCGCGGGTGTCCATTACTTGAGGCTTGAGCTTCGAGAGGACTTCGGCGAACAGAGGATGCGACTCGAACGAAAGCAGTCCACCTCCACCACATGGAACGTCATCAGCAACAGCAATTTCCTCGCAGGGGCTGACCGGGATGCCAATGGAACGCTGGACGTGTGCCAGTTCGGCGACTGCAACGCGAACTTCGTGCCTGACTCGGTCGACATCGCCAACGCGCCGTCGATCGACTGCAACGGCAACGGAACGCTGGATACCTGCGAGGACCCGTCAAACGACTGCGATGGCAACGGCATTCCCGAGTCGTGCGAGACCACTGGCGGCGGCCTGGCGGGCTTCTACTTCGCGACGCCGGACTTCACGGGGCCGGTCTCGGTGCGTCGTCGTGATGCGATGGGCCCACTCGGGCTCGACTTCAACGTCACCCAGGAAGGCTTCAACGATTGGCAGCCTGCAGGCATTCCCACGGACAACTTCTCGGCCCGATGGGTCGGCAGCCTGATCGTTCCAGCGTCGGGCCAGTACGACTTCGAGCTTCGCTCGGACGATGTCGGCGAACTGGTCATCGATGGGGCTCCGATCGTGGCGACCAACAACAGCACCGAGGAGCGTGGGCCGTTCTTCCTCTCGGCCGGGCAGCACTTCATCACGGTGTCCTTCCGTGAGTTCGGTGGCGACCAGCGCGTGCGGGTTCGATGGCGCGTCTCGGGGCAGTCGAGCTGGCAACCGATTCCCGGAAGTGCCTTCATCCCCCGGTACGACGGCAACGCCGACGGCCTCAACGACGCCTGCGAGTCCGGAGATTGCAACGGAAACCAGATGCCTGACGGCCTCGAGCTCTCGCTCGGGCTGGTCAACGACTGCGATGGTGATGGCACGCTCGATGCGTGCGAGGTCGCCTCGGGTGCACCCGATTGCAACGACAATCTCGTCCCCGATGCATGCGAAGCCTCGGTCAGCGGTCTGTTTGGCCGCTACTTCGTCCGACTCGGTTCGAGCAATCCCGCGAATCCGTACCAGCCTGGCCAGCTGTTGGCGGCGCGCCGGGATTCCAACGTCGCATTCTCCAACTCCTTCTGGATGCCCGCAGGCGTCCCCTATGACGAGTTCATCGTCGTATGGACGGGCTCGATCACCGCTGGCCCGGAGTCCGGTGTCTGGTCGTTCCGCACGGACTCCGATGATGGAGCGCGCTTGACCATCGACGGAACGACCGTGATCGATGGCTGGCTGGGCGACTCCGGCATCCGAACCGGATCCATCACCTTGCAGGCGGGCGTGACCTACGACCTCAAGCTCGAGTACCACGACGGCATCGGGGGGCAGTACTGCGTCCTGGGGTGGTCGCCGCCATCGGCGAGTGGCGCCCCCGTCTTCACCGCAGTTCCTTCGACAGCGCTGCGCGTGGCCACGCCGGACTGCAATGCCAACGGCATCCTCGACGATTGCGACATCGCATCGGGTTCGCTGCCGGATCCCGGGTTCGGCATCCCTGTGCCCTGCACCGCAGGCCCAGCCTGCCCGGCAGACCTCAACTCCGATGGCGTGATCGACGGCGCGGACCTTGGTTCGCTGCTCACGCAGTGGGGGTGCGCGTCGTCGTGCAGTGCGGACCTCGATGCGAGCGGCACGGTCGACGGTGCTGACCTCGGCGTCATGCTCACGTCGTGGGGTTCGTGTCCGTGAGCGACCGAGGCTCGATGCTTGACGATACGATCCCGCCATGAGCCGCCCCCGCGTTGCGCATGAGGCCTCCGGTGCAGCATCGGTCAGGATCGCGCTGCTTGACCTCAAGTGCGCGATGCAGGAGTTGCTGAGCGGGGTCCCCGGTCTACCGGGATTCCGACCGGTTGACGTCCAGAGCGCGCTCGGGATCGATCTGAAGCTCGCCTGGAAGGTGTCGCATGTTGCGCATGCCGGTGATCCGTTCGATGCCGTTCGGCATCTGCCGGGTGACATCGCTGGATCGATCGTCGCGAAGGCTGCTCGGCAGCGGGGTGTGCCTCCGGCCAGGATCGCCGCCATGCTCAAGGCCCTCGCGACTGTGCAGGAACTGGGGACGGCATGGGCCGGCAGCAAACGCGCCTTCGCCCTCCTGAGCGCCAACCTGGCCACCACGGCTGACGGGCGATTCGCGTCGGATCGACGCAGAGAACTGTTCAACGGCGGCATGCATGTCTGGGGCATGCGTGCGTCCAACGCCTTCCGCGTCGACATCCTGCATCCAGCCACCAAGGGGCGCGTGATTGATTGCCTGACGGTCCGTGGATTCGTGGATCTCGAGCGCCTTCGATTGGATGCTGCCTGGCGGCTCGATGGCCCCGTGGTGTACGACGATCGTGGCCGTTCGAGCTCTCGATCGATCGTGGAGGCACCGAAGGGCGTGAAGGGGGCACGATCTCCGTTCCTCGTACCGGCGCTATGCAGCGAGACCATGCCGACCCTTGATCGAGTCGCCGGGGATCACGCCCTCCACCTCGCTGCTGGTGAAGTTGGACGGGCCAGCGCCAGCACGGTCGTCCAAGCCGCGATCGTTCGCGGCGTGCAGCCGCGCGGGTCGAGCAAGGATTACTCAGGATTCTTCCAGGTGTTCCGGCTCCGCACCCCCAGTGAGTCGCAAGAGTTCGTGGTCGGTGTGCACCGGAGCCTGGTACCGGTTGGCGTGCAGCCGGATGCGGTCGTCTACGGCGACCTCTACGGGGCACCGGAGCGCCGTGTGCCATACCACCTTGGTGACCGACTTCAATGCAGCGTGAGCGTCGAACAGATTGCTCCTCGGCTGAAACTCCGCGTCGCGGGGGTACCCAACTTGGATGGGTGGGTTGACGACCAGCTGTCCGCGCTTGGCTGGCCCCGCGGCGACCTGCTCTGGTTCAAGGCCAAGGTGAGCTTCCCGCCGGTGCCGAGCACACTCGTGGTGCAGATGCCGCAGGCCGAGTGAGCCACGGTCCACCGCGTGAAGTTGGCTGATTTCCGGAAAACCGGTTCACGAACGCCGGACTTTCGGGCATAGTCCCACGGCGGGGTGGACACTCCCCGTAGCCCACCCATGATGCTGACATCGATCTTGACCGTCGTCGTTGCCCTCACGCCCCCCGACTGCAACGCCAATGGCGTCCCTGACTGGCAGGACATCGCATCCGCCACCTCAACCGATGCCGGCAACGACGGGGTACCCGACGAGTGCCAGGACTGCACCGACGGTGATGGCAATGGCATGCCGGACTCGCTCGAGCAGGGTGCTGGCCTGATCGGCCAGTACTGGGTCGATCAGGTTGCCGGCTCGGGCACCTTTCGGCAGCGCGTCCTCGTACGCATCGATCCCAACGTGAACTTCGACTGGGGCAACGGGGCTCCCGACCCCTCGCTGCCGCAGGACACTTTTTCCGTCCGTTGGACCGGCACGATGACTGCACCGTCCACCGGTCCTTGCACCTTCTACTCGCGCAGTGATGACGGGTTCCGGCTCTGGATCGATGGCATGCCCATCATCGATGCGTGGGTCCCCCAAAGTGGGACGGTCTGGTACTCGGGAACCGCCAACCTCGTCGCGGGACAACGCTATGCCTTCCGCGTCGACTACTTCGAGGGTGGAGGTCAGGCGAAGGCGTTCCTCGAGTGGCAGCCGAGCGGCCTGCCCCGTGCCGTCGTGCCGACCTCGGTGTTGAGTGCGATGACCGACCTCGACATCGACGGAGTGCCTGACCTTGCGCGTGACTGTGATGGCGACGGCATCTCCGACGGCACCGAACTCGAGGCCGGAACTGCGTTCGACTGCAACGCAAACTGTCTCGTGGACGACTGTGAGCCGGAGGTGGCGGCGGTGTCGGGCTACTGGCGATTTGAGGAGGATGGTCAGGCAATCATGGACAGCGGTCCGTTCGATCTCTCGGGCACGGGAACTGCACTGGCTCGGGGCGCCGCGGTCGCGGTCGATGTCGTGCCTGCGACGGCGCAAGCGAATCTTCGGAGCACGCTGATCGCTCCTCCGTCAGGTTCGACAGGACAAGCAGTGGTACAGGATCCGCAAGGGCGCTTGGCGTCCTCGGGAGAGAGTTTCACGGTCGAGGCGTGGGTCAAGCTCGATTCGCTTGCCAACGGGGCCACGGCTGAGGAACGACAGGTGCTCGTGCAGCGCAAGCCGACCAATCTCGGCGATCGATCAGCCGACTTCATCTTCTGCGTGCAGGCAGGGGACTACCCCCAGCAGGGCATCCAGAACTTTGGCACCAGCGGCAGTCGGAACATCACCATGCTGTTCGGCAATGGCGGCACTGCCAGCGCCAGCTTCTGGACCGTCACGAGCGATCTCGCGATCAGCGACAACCAGTGGCACTATGTCGCTGCGATCGTCGACACCGACCGCAGCGTGGTGACGTTCATCGTTGACCAGCGGATCGACGAGGTGACCTTCCGCAGCCTTGGCCGGGTCATCGTCGGTGCACCGCTCGTCATCGGTGCGCACACCAACACCACGGGTCAGTTCAACCAGCGCCTGCGCGGCAGCATCGATGAGCTCCGCATCTGCAGCGGCACGGTGCCGGTTGCGGCGTTGCTGCAGCGAGCCGGCACCAGCGATTGCAATTCGTCCGGCCAGCCGGACAGCTGCGACATCCAGCAGGGAGCCGTCGACTGCGACGAGAACGGGGTGCCCGACGACTGTCAGTTCGACTGTGATCGCAATGGACTTGCCGATGTCTGCGACATTGCCAACGGGGCAGCCGACTGCAACGCGGACGGCCTGCTCGACTCCTGCCAGATCGCCGGCAACGACTGTGACGGTGATGGCGTGCTCGATTCATGCCAGCTGGCCCAGGGTGACTGCGACGACAACGGCGAGCTCGATGTGTGCGAAGTGGCGAGCGACCCATCGATCGACTGCGACGCCAGCGGTACGCCTGACATCTGCCAGATCGAGGAAGAGACCGTGTATCGCACGAGTGACTCCTTCCCCGAGTTCGGCATCCGCGCCCTTGGCAACCACATGGCCTGGCTGACGAGCCATCGGGTCGTCGGCGGGGCGGGCCTCATCGAGGCCGTGGAGGCCATGTTCGTCTTCCTTCCCGATGACCATCCGGTCAAGGTGTGCCTGTGGTCTGATCCGAACAACGACGGCGAACCAAGCGACGCCCAGCTCCTCGCATCGGTCGACGGTGTCGCCGCGCCGCTCAGCCTGTTGCGCCGCTTCGACATTCCGGACACTGAGGTGGGAGCCGACGGTACCTCGTTCTTCGTTGGTGCCATCGTCACGACCAATGCCGTCTCCACGCTCTTTCCGGCTCCGCTCGACAGCAGTGGAAACGCGCTCAACCGTCGCTCCTGGATCGTGGGCAGCAACTCGCCGATCGATCCGAACAACCTCTCGGCGAACGCCGTCGAGTTCAGCACGATTGAGGTGTCACTGCCGTTCCCTGGCAAGTGGCTGCTTGGTGCGATTGCCGTCGCACGCAACGGCGATTGCAACGACAACCAGGTGCTCGATGGATGCGACATCACGGCCGGTACGAGCAGTGACGCTGACCAATCGGGTCGGCCGGATGAGTGCGAGGACTGCAACTCCAACGGCACGCTCGATTCAATCGACATTTCATCCGGCGTGAGCCTCGACTGCCAGGAGGACCTTGTGCCCGATGAGTGCCAAGCGGATGGGCTCGGCGAGGATTGCAACCAGGACTTGGTGCCAGACGCCTGCCAGCTCGATGGCAATGACTGCAACACCAATGCTGTGCTCGACTCCTGTGATGTCGCCCAAGCGACGAGCCCCGACCTCGATGGCTCAGGGATCCCAGACGAGTGCGAGGATTGCAACCGCAACGGCACCCTTGACAGTGCCGACATTGCCACCGGATTCAGCCCCGATTGCCAGCCTGACGGCATCCCGGACGAGTGCCAGCTCGGGACCCCGCCCGCTGCCGTGCAGTATCTCGTGGATGATGGAACCCGCGAGGGCAACTACGGCGTCTCAGGCCAGTCCGACATGGTCTGGCTGAATGCCTTCACCGTCGAACCCGGAGGCGAGTGGATCGGCAGCGTATCGGTGGTGATCGGCAATGGGTTTGCGGGCAGCCCCTACGAAGTGCTGGTCTGGAGCGATCCCAATGGCGATGGCATTCCAGCGGATGCGCAGGTCCTGACCCGTGCCCCTGCACGAGTGCGCGATGGCAACACAAGCACCTTCAACGATGCTCTCATCGACCCCACGTACATCGGCCCGGTCGGCACGCGGTTCTTTGCCGGGGTGCGCTACCGGGATCCCTACGGGAACCAGGCCGTGATCCCCGCGGATCTCAGCGGCTCGCTGAGCCGGAGCTGGATCGCGTTGGGGGGAATCGACACGGTCGATGTCAACAACCTCTCTGCCGCGCCGATCTACGGCTACCTCACGCAGGCGAACACGCTGCTGCGGGCCAATGGCTTCGACGGGGTGCTGCCATTCGACTGCAACCGCAACCAGGTGCCCGACGCGTGCGATCTTGCGAGCGGCCAAGGCACCGATGGCAACGGCGACGGGATCCCGGACCAGTGCCAAGGATGTCGTGCCGACCTGAGTGGCAATGGCGAGGTCGATGGCGCTGACCTCGGGATCATCCTGGTGAACTGGGGTGGCTCCTCTGGGTCTGCTGACCTGAACGGTGATGGCACGATCGATGGTGCCGACCTCGGCATCATTCTGGTGTCGTGGGGCCCCTGCGGCTGATCAGGCGGCAGGGCTTGATGATTGGGCTGTCGCCAACTCGGTCGTAAGTCCGGATCAGCAGCCACCCCAGGCGAGATCGCCCGGGACAGGCAGGAGTCTTCCGGATCGGTCGATGCATGCGAGCGTCGTTGCGCCTTCGACCAGGAGCGTGTCGTCGCGGACGACGCGGTACCGGTGCTCGATCTTGACGGGTCCGCTCGACACGAGCTCGCAGTGCACGGTGACGAGATCGTCGTAGCGCGCGGGCGCCCGGTAGCG
>SYIB01000086.1 GCA_005798965.1 Planctomycetia bacterium | reverse complement strand
GCGGGAGGACGAGCGCGGGAGCCGCAGCGCGCGCTCAGTCAAGCAGGCGGTCGAAGACGCCGCTGCGGATCAGCGCGGCGATCGCGGCGAGGTCGGGTGCCGGTGAGCGGTCGCCGGTGAGCCGGGGCACCGCGCCGCGCACGATCGAGTGCGCGCGCTCGACGCCGCTACCCGAGTGCAGCGGCCGCTGGCAGTCGAGTGCCTCGGCCATCGTCTGCAGCTCGATCGCGATCACGTTCGTGGCCAGTTCGACCGAGCGGCGCGCGTGGCGTGCGCTCGTCGCGCCCATGCTGTTGTAGTCCTCGATGCCGGCGCTCGTCGGCACGTTGCCCGGACTTGCCGGGTGCGACAGCACGCCGAGCTCGTTCACGCAGGCAGCCGCGGTGTACTGCGCGATCATCAGGCCGCTGTCGAAGCCTGCATCAACAGCCAAGTGCGTGCGCACACGGCTCTCGCGGTCGAGGCCCGAGAGTGCCCAGTAGGTCCGGCGCTCGCTGATCCCGGCGACATGGCACAGGGCGATCTTGAGCGTGTCCAGAGCGATTGCCAGCGGCATGCCGTGGAAGTTGCCGCCGCTCACGATGGCGGTGCCGCCGAGCGTGAACACGAGCGGATTGTCCGTGACGGCACCGAGTTCGCGCGTGACCACGCCTTCGACCCAGGCGACCGCATCGAGCGCCGCACCGAGCACCTGCGGCGCGCACCGCAGGCCGTAAGGATCCTGCACGCGCGGGTCGCCTTCCTTGTGGCTGGGCAGGACCTGGCTGCCCTTGAGGAGCGCGCGCAAGCGCTGCGCGACGAGTTCCTGGCCGGGCTGGCAGCGCGCGTGATGGATGCGTGCGTCGAGACCGCTGTCGCTCGCGCGGCAGCCGTCGATCGCCATGGCGGTGGCGGCGATCGCCGCGCTGGCGAGCCGGCGTGTGTCGTCCAGGGCGAGTGCTGCGGTGGCCGCCATGACATGCGTGCCGTTGAGCAGCGAGAGGCCTTCCTTCATCTCGAGCGCAAGCGGCGCGATCCCGGCCGTAGCGTGCGCGTGCGCCGTCGGCATGATGCGGCCACCGACGCTGACGCTGCCTTCTCCGATCAGGGCCAGCGCGATGTGGGACAGAGGAGCCAGGTCGCCGCTCGCGCCCACGCTGCCCACCTCGGGAACGATCGGCACGATCCCGGCATTGAGGTGCGCGATGATCGAATCGATCACGGCTGATCGCACGCCGCTGATCCCGCGTGCGAGGCTCGCAGCGGTCAGCAGCATGGCGCCTCGCACCACTTCAGCGGGGAGCGGCTCGCCCACGCCCGCGGCGTGGCTGCGCACGATGTTGCGCTGGAGGTCGGCGAGCTTGTGGTCATCGACCCGGACTTGCGCGAAATTGCCGAACCCGGTGTTGATGCCGTAGATCGGCTTGCCGAGGGCCACCTGCGCGAGCACGGCGGAGCGCGCCGCATCCACACGCGAGCGTGCAGACTGGTCCAGCCGCACGGCTGCACCGTGCCTGGCGACGGCGGTGACCGCGGCGATCGGGAGGGCGGATCCATCGAGCACGATGTCCGTGGTGGCCATGCCCGCAGGATAGTGCTGCAGGGAGCGCGCTCCCGGGCCGCTTGCGCGGCCAGTCGCCAGCGCGTACCACACGAGCCATGAACGACGCGGTCATTCGCTTTGGCAGCATTGGCATGGCCGTCGTGCTGGCGGTCGTGGCGGGGCTGGCGTGCGCATCCCTCGCCTCGGATGCGCGCGGCGTGGTCCCCGTGATCCCGCAGGCCTCGGTGAGCCTTTCGGGGTGGGTTGCCATTGCTGCGGTCTGGCTCGTTGCGTGGTTCGTGGCGCTGGGCGTGGGCAAGGCCGTCAACACCGCCGTTGGCCTCTTTGCGGGCGGCTGCGTGCTGGGCGTGTACGCCATGCGCTCGGGCACCGTGCTCGATGCGGCCTTCGACGCAGCATCGCCCACGGGCATCGCCATCGTGTCGATCGTCTACGCGCTCCTTGCTGGCGTGCTCTCGTGGTCGACCTTCGCGTTCGCCGGTCCGTTGCCCGACATGCCAGCCGACCCGGAGGAACTCCCGGAGCACGGCTTCGGTGCGTTCCGTCCGCAACAGCTGGTGGCTGCCCTCGCCTCGATCGCAGCGGTCGTGGCGGTGGTCTTCATGGCCCGGACCGACTCCAAAGGCCAAGCGATCGGCGCCATGACGCTGGGTGCCATGCTCGCAGCCATGCTCGCCCGCAGCATCCGCTCGCGCACGCAGCCGGTGGTCGTGTTCGCGGCGCCAGCGCTGGCGCTCGGGCTGGCGCAGCTGGCGCTGTCGTTCACGTCCGGTCCCGGCTTCGATGACGACATCGTCCGCGGCACGGTGGTGCCGGTGCTCCGGCTCATGCCCATGGACATCGCCGCAGGAAGCCTGTGCGGCGTCGCGCTCGGCTACGGCATGACCAAGTCGGGCGGCTCCGACAACGCTGACGAGGACTGAACCCAGTCTCCTGCCATCCGGCCGTATGCTCGGCCGCATGAGCCTCGCCGTCACCGGAACCATCGGAATCGACACCGTCTACACGCCCCGTGAGCGCCGCGAAGGGGTGCTGGGAGGCAGTGCTGCCTACTTCGCCGCCGGTGCGAGCTTCCTCTCGCCCGTGCGCCTGGTCGCGGTCGTCGGCGACGACTGGCCTGGTGCGCACCGCGATGCGCTCGGACGGTTCAAGGGAATCTGCATGCAGGGGCTCGAGACACGCCCCGGCAGCCGCACGTTCTCGTGGGGCGGCCGCTACTTCGAGGACGTGAACCAGCGCGAGACGCTCTTCACCGAAGTCGGCGTGCTGCAGGAAGCACCCCCGCGGGTACCCGATGCCTACCGCGACACGCAATTCGTGTTCCTGGGCAACACGCACCCTGCGGTGCAAGCCGACTTCATCGACCAGTTCCCGCAGCGCAAGCTGGTGGTGTGCGACACGATGGATCTCTGGATCAAGACGGCCCACGGCGAGCTGCTGTCGCTCCTCAAGCGCGTTGACGGTGTCGTGCTCAACGACACCGAAGCGCACGAACTCACCGGGATCCGCAATGCGGTCAGCGCGGCGCGGCACATCACCACGCTCGGACCGACCTTTGCGGTCGTGAAGAAGGGTGAGCATGGCGCCGTCCTCGTGCATCGCGATGGCGTGGCCGTGCTCCCAGCGTTCCCCGCGCCAGAGGATCGGGTGATCGACCCGACCGGCGCCGGCGACAGCTTTGCGGGAGGGATGATGGGGCACCTCTCGCGCGTGAACCGCACGGATTTCAAGGCGATCCGCGATGCCCTGTCGTGGGGGACCGTGGTGGCGAGCTTCACGATCGAGTCCTTCGGGCCCGAGCGCCTGCAGTCGCTCACGGAAGCGGAGCTCACCGAGCGGTACCAACACTTCCGCAGCGCGCTCGGAGTTGATTCGTGACGCTGCGGCACCTGCTGGCTGGCGTTGCGCTCCTCGCGAGCGTCGCAGCCTCTGCAGCCGCCGACTGGATCCCGTTCGATCGCCTGCCCCACGCCGACAAGGTGCAGAAGGCGCGACAGCAGTGGGGCAACCCGCGGGGTGCCACGCCCGAGGAGATCCGCTGGACCCCGACGACCGCGTACATGCTGCGCGATGGCGCATGGAGCGCGATCGATCGAGCCACCGGCAAGCGCGACACGATCCGGGACAAGGACGTGCCTGAGTCGGCCGTGCGTGGCGGCCGGTCAGCCGCAAGCGATGGCACCGGCGTGGCGCGCGGGCGACAGCGCACCAGCGAACCAGCGCCTGATGGCGAGCGCGTAGCGATCCACGAAGGTGGTCACGTGTTCATCACGCGTGGTGCGCAGCGCGACCGCATCACGCCGGACGCCGCACCCGGCGTGAAGTACGGCGTCGCCAGCTGGGTCTATGGTGAGGAACTCGACCAGAAGTCGGCGATGTGGTGGCATCCGCAGTCGTCGGCGCTCGCCTACTACTCCTTCGATGAATCGAAGGTGCCCGAGTTCCTGCTCTCGACCGAGCTGACGAAGCAGCGCCCGGCGCTGGACCGCGAGCGATATCCCAAGCCTGGCGATCCCAACCCGATCGCAGGGCTCTCGATCTACAGCGTCGTCACCGGGCGTACGACGCAGGTGCAGGTGGGCGATGCCGACCAGTACGTCTACGGCGTGCAGTGGACCCCGGGCGGCAAGGAACTGCTCTTTCACCGGCTCAACCGATTGCAGAACCGCCTGGAACTCTGCGTGGCCGATCCGGCCACCGGCGAGGTCCGCGTGGTGCTCGTCGAGGAGCAGCGGTGCTACCAGAACCACCTGCCGAAGCTGCGTTTCCTGGCGAAGCAGCCGCGCAGCTTCCTCTGGGAATCCGAGCGCACGGGCTTTGCGCACTTCGAGCTCCGCTCGCTCGACGGCGGCGAGCCGGTCGTCCTGACCAAGGGCGACTTCGCCATGCGCGAGATCCACTGGATCGACGAGGACTCCGGCACGCTCTGGTGCATCGGCTACAGCGGCAAGGTCGGGATCAATCCGCATCTGTGGCGCGTGGCGCTCGATGGCTCCGGCGGCAACGAGGTCACCACCTCCGACATGCACTGGAGCTCGTTCAGCGTGGCGCCCGACGGTGGGCACGCGATCGCGGTCGAGCAGTCGATCGACACGGCACCGTGCACGGTGCTGGTCGCCAAGGACGGCATGCGAGTGGCTGTGGTCGCGGAGCGCAAGGGCGATGCGATCGCCGACAAGGGCTGGCCCCGCCCCGAGCTGCTGCAGTTGAAGGCCGCCGATGGCACCACCACGCTCTACGGCACGTTGCACAAGCCCAAGGAGTGGAAGGAGGGCAGTCGTCTGCCTGCCGTGGTGCAGGTCTACGGCGGTCCGTTCTTCCGCACGGTCGAGAACACCTACGACCCGGTCGAGCCGCTCTGCGAGTTTGGCGTGCTGCTGGTGAAGATCGACAACCGCGGTACCCCCGGGCGTGGCAAGGCCTTCGAGGATGCCACGTACCTGAACCTTGGCATGGCCGATGTGGATGACCAGGCTGCGGCCATCCGCCAGCTCGTGGCGCGCGGCCTGGTCGACCCCGCGCGCGTGGGCATCACTGGATTCTCCTACGGCGGCACCATGAGCGCGCTGGCGCTCCTGCGCTATCCCGGCGACTTCACGGTCGGCGTGGCCGGCGGGGCAGTGACCGACTGGAACAACTACGACTCCATCTACACCGAGCGCTACATGCGCACGCCTGCAGAGAATCCCAAGGGCTACGAGCAGTCGAGTTGCGTGCGCCTGGCCGGCAACCTCAAGGGGCGCCTGCTCATCGTGCACGGCATGGTCGATGACAACGTGCACCCCGCGAATGCCTGGCAGTTGGCCGATGCGCTCCAGTCCAAGGGCAAGCCCTTCGACATGATGCTCTTCCCCAACAGCGGTCACGGGATCTGGAGCCCCTCGTATGAGTCGGTCACGTGGAGCCATCTGCTGCGTGGCCTTGGGTTCGCGAACTGATGCGACCGGCGCCCGTGCGCCGATGAAGCAGGCCATGGCGCGAGCGCTCCCACCTGATCGAAGCCACGTCGGCACTGAGCAGCGGCACCCCGGTTCCATGGAGTTCGATGCGCTGTCGGTGCAAGGCTGCATCGAGGTGCTTGCACGCGACCAGCAGCGTGCCGTCGACGCCGTGCTGGCCGCCGCGCCCGCGATGGCGGCGTTCGTCGAGGCCTTGCTGCCGCGCATGCTCGACGGCGGTCGCCTGCTCTACGCCGGGGCCGGCACCAGTGGCCGCCTGGGTGTGCTCGACGCGAGCGAGTGCCCGCCGACCTTTCGGTCGCGGCCAGACCAGATCATCGGCGTGATTGCTGGCGGCGATTCGGCGCTGCGCACGTCGAGCGAGCGCATGGAAGATGACCCACGGGGCATCGCGTCGGAGTTCGACCGGCTTGCGATCGGTGCCTTGGACGCGGTCGTGGGCATTGCGGCAGGCGGCACCACGCCGTATCCGCGCGGTGCGGTCACGATGGGCAAGCAGCGTGGCGCACTGACCGCGTTCCTCTCATGCGCGCCGTGCGATGCACCCGAGGGCTGCGATCACCTGCTGCTCATCGATACTGGGCCCGAGGTGATCACTGGTTCCACGCGACTCAAGGCGGGGACCGCGACGAAACTCGCGCTCAATTGCATCACGACGGCGCTCTTCACCAAGCTCGGCAAGGTGCACGGCAACCTGATGGTGGATCTGGCCGCCACCAACGACAAGCTCGTCGATCGTGCGGTGCGGATCATGCGCACCATGCATCCGGAGCTCTCGCGCGAGCAGGGGGCTGCGTTGCTCGAGGCTGCAGGCGGCAGCCTGAAGATGGCGCTCGTCATGCATGCAGCTGGTCTGGATCGAGCTGGTGCTCAGGCGCGGCTCGATGCAGCGCGAGGAATTCTGCGCGCAGCGATCGAACGCTAGGCATGGCCATCCGAGCCTCCCATCAGCCAGCGCATCGTCGTGGCGGAGGATGTTGGTGCGTCACCTCGTACTGGGACAGGGCGCACCAATCCCCCAAAAGCGACGGCCCCCGCGTTCATCACGCGGGGGCCGGTCGGTTCGCTTGCTCACAGGCGTTGCCGCCTGCCTCATCCTGCCGCCGCGCAAGCACGGTGGCGGGAGATTGCCTTCATCAGACGATGTGCTGCGTGAAGGTCTTCAGCGCACGCACGCGCACCTTGCGCGAAGCGGGCTTCGACTTGGTGATGTACTCCTTGCCGGTCAGCGGGTTGATCTTCTTCTCACCGCCGCGCTTGGCGGGAGTGGTCTTGGCGACCATCTTGAAGCCGAGGACCTTGAAGGTGCCGCAGCCCTTCTTGCCGAGGTCGGCAACCATGACCTGGGTCAGGGTGTCGAACACGCTGATGACCTGCTTGCGGGTCAGGCCGGTCGAGGTCACGCACTCGGCGATGACCTGCGACTTGCTGCGGGGGCTGCTGGCGGGGGTGGCCTTGTAGGCCTTCTTCTTAGTGGCGGTAGCCATTTCTCAATCCGTTTCTGACCCCTTTATGGGGCCTTGAGTGCGAACCGGGCGTCGTCCAAATCTCCGCTCCGGGATAATCCCTAGGATAATCGTCGGATTCGCGTACTTCAAGGGGTGGGAGGTCGCAAAACGGTAGGAATCCCGAAGTTTTTGCGCTCACCCCTCGAGGTCCGGCCAAGGTCCACGGTCTTCAGCGTGACGCGATCACGGACGGACCGTCTCGCGCCCCACGCTGGCGTAGGTGAAGCCGGCCTCGGTCACCTGCGCCGAGCGGTACAGGTTGCGTCCGTCGAAGATCGTGCGGCCCTTCATGCGCTGCGCCATCGCGGCGAAGTCTGGGCTTCGGAAGTCGTTCCACTCGGTGCAAATGACCAGCGCATCGGCGCCGTCGAGGGCGTGATACATGTCGCTGGCGGCTTCGGCTTGCGGGAACTCCTTCGCCATGTTCTCCATGGCGACCGGATCGAACGCGCGCACCACGGCGCCGGCGGCCACGGCACGCTCCATGAGCGCGATCGAAGGCGCTTCGCGGATGTCATCGGTTCGGGGCTTGAACGCCACGCCCCAGAACGCCAGTCGCTTGCCCTTGACGCCGCCGAGTTCCTGCTCGATTTTGCCCCAGAAGTGGGATCGCTGGTCTTGGTTCACCTCATGGACCGACGCGTTGAGCTTGCAGTCGAAACCCACGGCGCGGCCCATGCCCACGACCGCCTGCGTGTCCTTGGGGAAGCATGATCCGCCATAGCCCAGGCCCGGATACAGGAACTGATTGCCGATGCGCTTGTCGGCGCACATGCCCTCGCGCACGCTGGCGATGTTCGCGCCGTAGAGCTCGGCCAAGTTGGCGATCTCGTTGATGAAGCTGATCTTGCAGGCCAGCATGGCGTTGCTGGCGTACTTGACCATCTCCGCGCTGCGGACATCCATGAAGTAGATCGGGTTGCCTTGGCGTACGAAGGGTTCGTAGAGCGCGCGCAGCACCTCCTCGGCCTTCTCGGTTTCGACCCCGCAGACCACGCGGTCGGGCCGCATGAAGTCACTGATGGCGTCGCCTTCCTTGAGGAACTCAGGGTTGTCCGCGATGTGGAAGGGGACCTTGGTCTTGGCGCGGATTGCATCGCGAACCTTGTGGCTGGTGCCCACCGGCACGGTGCTCTTCACGATCACGAGCTTGTCGGCCCCCTTCGAACCCAGCGACTCGATGGCATCGCCGATGTCGTTGGCCACGCGCAGCACGTACTGCAGGTCGGCGCTGCCGTCCTTGTCGCTCGGCGTGCCGACGCAGATGAAGATGCCCTTCGCGTCGCGGTACGCCTCGGCCTTGTCAAGCGTGAAGTGGAGGCGGCCAGACTTGATGTTGCGCTCGAGCATTTCGCTCAGGCCGGGTTCGTAAATCGGGCTCTCGCCGCGCTTGAGGGTCTCGATCTTGAGCGGATCCACGTCCAGGCAGGTCACGTCGTTGCCCATGTCGGCGAAGCACGCACCCGTGACCAGACCGACGTATCCCGTACCGACCATCGTGACCTTCATGCTGGATCTCCTTATGGGGACAGAAGTCTACGCCCCTCCCACGGCGGCGGCGGACCCCTCACGAGCCAGAAGCCATCGCTTCAGCTGCAGCGGCCATGCCGATCCGCCTGCCGCGGTGCCCATGAAACCACCGAATCCCGATGCTGCCACGACCCGGTGGCAGGGGATCAGCGGGGCGAGACGGTTCCGGGCCATGGCCTGCGCTGCGGCACGCACCGCCCGTGGCCGTCCGGCCAAGGCCGCGAGCTCCGCATAGGTGATCGTGCAACCCACGGGCACGGCTCGAAGCGCCAGCCAGCATGCACGATGGAACTCGGGACCGAGCGGGACGAGTCCGGTCCGTGGGTGCACGGATGGATCCCGCAGCCAGCGTTCGATGCTGTCGAAGAGTTCATCGAGCCCCGACGGATCGCTCCACCCCGCATGGGGTCCCCGCGGGCTCCCGGCAGGCCGTTCCATGGTCGCGGGTACGGCGGCGCCGGGCTCGACCCACGCGGTGCACGGTCCACGCGCATCGCAGCCAGCCAGCAGGTCCGCGGGGCCCACGCGCCATCGTTTCACGCCTCGAGCATACGAGCGACCGCGCTAGGATCAGGTCATGACGCCAGCTACCGCCGTGCCAGCCGTGTCCGACGCCGCCGACCCCATGGGCGCATCCCTGCTCGACATGCTGCGGGGCCACGATCCCGAAGTCGCCACGATCCTCTCGGGCGAGCGCGACCGGCAAGAGACGACGCTGGAGCTCATCGCCAGCGAGAACCACGTCAGCACCGTCGTCATGCACACCGCCGGCAGCTGGATGACCAACAAGTACGCCGAGGGCTACCCAGG
>SYIB01000085.1 GCA_005798965.1 Planctomycetia bacterium | reverse complement strand
GGGTCATCCGCCGCGGCCCATTCGTGCGGCTCGATCACGTCGTGGGCGTCGAACTCGTAATGGAAGCGGTCGCCGCTGCGGTGCGCTGCACCAACCACGATGGGGACCTCGTGCCGCATGGCCAGGAGCGGGATCGACTTGTAGGTGCTTGCCAAGCGGTTGAAGAAGGGGACAAACAGCCCGTCGTCACCCGCGTTCTGGTCGGCGATGAAGCCCACCCTGCCACGCCGGTCGAGGATGTCCTGCACCACCTCGGTTGCGCCCCACTTCGTCAGGATGCGCAGCCCGCGCGCCTCGCGGACGCCAAGGATCCAGCGATTGAGCCAAGGGTTGTCCAGAGGGCGAGCGAGGGCGGTCATGTCGAACCCGAGCATCGTCATGACGAAGCCAAGCAACTCCCAGTTGCCGCAGTGTCCAGTGCAGAGGATCACGGGGCGTCGCTCGAGCAGGAGGCCAAGCGCGCGCTGCAGCAGCGGGTGCGAGGGCGCGAAGGACACGTGGCTCGTCCAGCTCGTTGGCGTGACCAAGCGTGGGGTGGCCACGCTTTCCACCATGAAGAGCTGGAACATCGATTCGAGGCTGCGCACGGCGAGGTCGTGACGCTCACGCTCGCTCAGGTGTGGCATCGCGTGGCCGAGGTTGTCCATGGCGCGCTGACGGTGCCGGGGAACGACGGAGGCATACAGCCGGCCGAAGCCTGCGGCCGTGCGGAGGTTTTCCTCCACGCCGAACGCGTGCAGCAGTCCAAAGCAGGACCGCAAGGCCGCATACTGGGCGAAGTGAACGGCTGGCGCGACCGTGGAGGCCACGCGGGGCTCAGCGCTCCGCGTCGCCGGTCAGCGTGCGCAGGCGGTTCCAGTTGAGGATCGGGATGCGCGCGTCGGTCGCGCGCTTCACGAGGTCGAGGTAGTTCGCACGGCGCTCGCGGGCCTGGCTGACCGCCTCGATTTCCTCGATCGAGGCGTCGTCGCTCAGGGAGCCGCGCGGCTCGCTCGGCTCGACGCCCACGAGCACGAAGTCGACGTCACCGGGGAGTTCGTTGCCCTCGGTCACCGTGCCGCCCCAGTCGCGGATGCGCTGGATCACGAAGGCCTTCTCCTCGGCGCTGGTGCGACCATCGGCATCGGTATCGAACTCGCCGTAGAGGAAGAAGCGGTAGGTGTAGTCGGGGCTGTAGATCGCGTTGACGAGGACATCGTCCTTCACCGGCGGGCTCGCGCCGCGCTGCTGGCGGATCACGCGGGCGGTGCTGGTGGTCTCGTCGACCTTCAGGACTTCGATGCTGGCCTTGCCAGGCAGGATCGCGCCAGTGGCCGGATCGACGCCAGCGCCAACGGCGTCGGCGTAGACCTCGAAGGTCATGCCGGGGCGGATACGGTGCTTGCGGCCGAGATCGATGTAGACGCGGCCCTCGGCGTTGGAGGCAAGCACATGGCCATCGACGATCGCAGCCGAGTTCTTCGGCTGCACGCGGATCCGATCGACCTGGCGCTGCAGATCCCCAGCGCGCGACTCGAGCGAGTTCTTCTCGTCAGCGAGCGCTTCGAGCTGGCCTTGGAGTTCTTCCTCGCGGGCACGCCCGGCGCTTGCGACTTCCTCGCGCGCGCTGGCGAGCTGGGTCTTCAGTCCATCGAGCTCGGCCTGAGACTTCGCGATGGCGTCTTCGCGCTCGGTGAACTCGGGGCCCTTGGCCTCGAGCGCGGCGTCGTAAGCCTGCTTGGCCTCGTCGATGCGTCGCATGGCCACCGTCAAGTCGGCCTCCGCCTTCTTGGTGGCTTCGCGCGCGGCATCGAGATCCTTGCGAAGCTTGGCAGCGTCGCTGCGGGCCTTCTCGAGCATGGTCTTGACGATGTCGTTCTCGCCTGCGCTGAACTCCTTCTTGAGTTCCTCGACCGAGGCGTCGCTGCGGCCGACCATGAGGGTCACGGCCTGGCCAAGGCGCTGGGTGGCTTCGTCGGCCTTGCGGTCCGATTCCGACTGGCTGCCGCGAGCGGCGTCGGCCATCTTGCGGGCATCGTCGTACTTGGACCAGAGGACGATGCTCACCACAAGCAGCCCCACGGTCGCCAGAACGAAGATGACCAGGCCAATGACGGTGCCGTTGCTGCCTGAGCGCGATGCCATGGAGAGCTACCTCGTGGGGGGCAGGGGTGGCGAAGGGCCACCCCGAGACCCGGAGTGTCGCGCATGGAGGGGGCACGCGTCAAGCGGATCGGTGGTCCGATCACCATGTGGGCGGGTGGGTTGCGCCGAAGCCGCCCTGCCGCCATAATGCCGGATCCCCCGCAGTCAGCAGAGGAACCACACCAGTGCCCAACACCGCATCGGCTAAGAAGCGAGTTCGCCAGACCGAAGACCGCAACGCCCGCAACCGCTGGCGCCGCACCCGCGTAAAGGATGCCGTGAAGGCGTTCAACACCGCCGTGCTGGCCGGCGACAGCAAGGCTGCCGCCGACGCCTACAACAAGGTCGCGAGCCTGATGGACAAGTTCTCGCACACTCCGACCATGCACAAGAACACGGCGGCCCGTCGCAAGAGCCGCCTTGCCAAGCGTCTGGCCGGCATCACGGCGAAGAAGTGAGCCGTGGCGGCCCGCACGCCGCGAACACGAACCAAGCCTCGAGCGGCCCGGTCTGACGCCGGGCCGCTGTCCTATTGGGAGCGTTCCAAGCAGCCCCTGGAGATCCTCGCGCTGCTTGTGCCGTTGATCGTGCTCTACGAAATCGGCCTCGTGCGATGGCTCGCGTCGTCGCAGGGGGTGCAGACCAACGATGCGCACCGCGCGCTGGTGCACCTCTTCGAGTCCTTCGGCATGGATGCCGCGAGGCTGGGGCTGCCGGTCCTCAGCCTGCCCGCGGTAGCGATGGTCGTGGTGCTGCTGGTCCTGCATGTCCTCTCCCGCAAGCCGTGGTCCCTGGACCTGCCCACCGTCGCCGGCATGGTGGTCGAGGGCGCCCTCGCCGGGTTGCCGCTGTACGTTCTGGTTCGCACGGTGATGGGCGTGGCCACGATGGCCACGACGGCAGCCCCGGGAGCCTGGCTCGGGGACCGCATCCTGATCTCGATCGGAGCGGGGCTCTACGAGGAGTTCATCTTTCGCATGGTGGCGCTGCTCTTGCTGCATTCGCTGCTGGCCGACCTCCTGCGGATCAAGGAACCTTGGGCAACATGGGTATCGGTGGTCCTGGCGGCTCTGGCGTTCGCGGCGTACCACCCGCTGCGGGGTGCGACGGGCGCCATCGAGTGGCCGGTGTTCGCGTCGCTCTTCGTGGCAGGCCTGTACTTCGGCGGCCTGTACGTGGTGCGAGGCTTCGGCATCGCGGTCGCTGCGCACGCGTCGTACGACATCGTCGTGGCGGCGGTCTCGCAGCCCGCTGGATAGCATCGCCGCCCATGTCCGATGCACGCTCTGTCCGTCTGCTCGTGCTCGATGTGGACGGCGTCCTCACCGATGCCGGCATCATCTATTCCGAGGATGGCGTGGAGCACAAGCGCTTCTGCGCCCGCGACGGCGCCGGCATCGTGGCCTGGCGTCGGCTGGGCAACCGCGTGGCGATCCTGTCGGGGCGGACGTCATCGACCGTGGAGCGACGAGCACGCGAGTTGGGCATTGAGGTCGTGATGCAGGGCTCCAAGGACAAGCTCGCCGACCTGCGCGCGATCGTCGATCGATGCGGATGCACCCTCGATGAGACCGCGATGATGGGCGATGACTGGCCGGACCTGCCGGCCATGATGGCGTGCCACTACCGGATCACCGTTGCCGATGCGTGCCAGGATGTCCGGAGCATCGCCGACTTCGTCGCGCGCCACCGTGGCGGCCATGGTGCCGTGCGCGAGGCGATCGAACACCTGCTGCAGGAGCAGGGGCGCCTGGCGGAGGCCCAATCGTGCTTCGCGGGCTGACGCCGACGCGCCTGCTCCTCCTGGGCTCGGCGCTCCTCATCAGCGCGGGCCTGCTGGTGGTGGCGGCGGGAAGCGATCGCGGCATTCCGCGCGGGGCACCGCGTCGCATCGAGGATCCTTCGTCGCTCGCTCCGCCGACCTCGCTTGGCAAGGATGAGGCGGCGCGCGCCGGAGCACCGGCCGAGATGCGTGGCGGGATGCAACTCGATGCCGGCGCCTGGGTGCAGGTCGCGGGCCCCGATGGACGGGTCAAGCAGCGCTACACCGCCGATCGGATCGATCCTCGGCCAGGCCAGTGGCTCGAGATGGTGCAGCCCCGTGCCGTGATGCACAGCCCAAATGGCCGAATCGTGGCGCTTCGTGGCGATCGCGGTCGGGCGCACGTGCCGGCGAAGGCACTGGAAAACGGGCGCTTCGAAGGCAATGTGATCGTGAGCGTCTGGATGCCAGATGATCAGGGCCGCAGCCGCGACATCACGACCGAGGAACCATCGGTGGTCGTGCTCGCGCGCGAGGCGACCTTCGATGCCATCCGCAATCGCATCGATGCTCCGGGCGAGGTGCAGATCACGAGCGACACGCTGCAGTTCACGGGCGAAACGCTCGAACTCGTGCTGTCAGCCGATGGGCGATCGATCGAGCTGCTGTCGGTGCGCCGTCCGCTGTCGCCGCTCATCATCACGCGCCTGCCGGGCAGCAAGGCAGCCAAGGGCCCTGCGCCGATGCAGCCTCGTGCACATGGCGCCGTGGCCGCGGGGACGGAGCTGCATGCGGCGACCGAGTCGACCAGGGATGCCTTGCAGGCTTCTGCCGCGCTGCCGCAGTTCGCGATGCAGGAACCCAAGCGTGCCGGTCGACCCTATCGATTGCAGTTGCGCGATGATGTCCACATCACGCGTGAACGAAGCGGCAAGTCCAGTTCCATGACCGGCGATCAGCTCGTGGCGTACTTCCACCTCGAGGAGGGACAGACCGGCGACGCGCTCGTCGATGCCCATGTTCCGTCGTCGTCAGTGGCCATCATGCACGGTCCCGCGAGTCGTTCGGCGTGCGTTGGCCCGACTTGGGGTGGTGGGGCAGGTGCTGCATCGGTTCCTGCGATCGTCGCGTCGCAGGTCCTCGCGTCGGTTCCATCGCAGCCAACCAGGATGCCCTTGCTCGAGGATCCCGAGCGTGTGGTCGTGCGCTTCGCGGGCCCACTCCTGATGCGCCCAGCCGTGGCGGATGAGCAGCCGCCTGACGACGATCGCATGCGGATCGAGCTTGATGGCCGGCCGGTCGAGCTGGCGGACCTGCCGATGGCGCTGCGCGCGCCGGATGTGACCATCGATCTTGTGCGCACGACCGATGGGGATCAACCCGAAAGAATGCTCGCCAAGGGCGGCGCACGCGCCACCGACGGCACGCGGGTGATCGAGGCATCGACCATGGACATCCTGCTCG
>SYIB01000084.1 GCA_005798965.1 Planctomycetia bacterium | reverse complement strand
CTTCATGCCCTTCTATCCCGGCCCGGGCCTGGGCGGGCACTGCATCCCCATCGATCCCTTCTAACTGACCTGGAAGGCCAAGGAAGTCGGCGTAAGCACGCGGTTCATCGAACTGGCGGGCGAGGTCAACACTTCGATGCCGCACTTCGTGATCGACAAGGTCATGCATGCACTGAATGACCATGGCAAGGCCCTCAAGGGATCCAAGGTGCTTGTGCTCGGCGTGGCCTACAAGAAGAACATCGATGACCCGCGCGAAACGCCAGCTGCCGAAATCATCGAGTTGCTGATGGATCGTGGCGCACAGGTCAGTTACCACGACCCGCACGTGCCGACCTTCCCGCGCATGCGCAAGCACACGATTCCGCTCTCGAGCGTGAAGCTCGATGCAGCCACGCTGAAGTCGGCCGACTGCGTGCTGGTCGTGACCGACCACGACGCGGTCGACTATCAGGCTGTGGCGGCGAACGCTCCGCTCGTGGTCGACACGCGCAATGCCATGCGCAAGACCACCGGCGGCACGGTCGTGCAGGCCTGATCCACAACGGACCTCGCGGCGACGCCGAACTCCCCCTGCCTCAAACGGGTCAGGAGGACGTGCTCTGCTGCACTTGGGACTGCGCCTTCACGCGTGCTGCCCGCTTCTCCTCACGACGCGAGTGCAGGTAAAGCAGCCCCAGTCCCAACAGCAGGCTCACATCGGCGACGTTGAAGACCCACGGGAACACCTCCGTCGGCCCGCCCGGCCACGACAGCCCCAAGGGAAGGTTCCAACGCGGGAGCATGTGCAGGAAATCGCGGACGGCACCGACGAAGAGCCGGTCGTAGAGATTGCCCAGCCCCCCTGCAAGGACGAGCGCGATGCCGACATGTGCAAGAACCATGCGCTCGCGCGTCCAGCGCGCGAAGATCCACAAGCCGACCACCACGGCCAGCAACGAGAAACACACAAACAGCCAGCGCTGCTGCTGCCCGATGCCAAAGACCGCGCCGCGATTGAGAACCAAATGGAAATCAAGGAGGCTTGCCGGCAGCACGCGCATGCCTTCGTGGAACGGCAGGCGGTACGAAGGATCCGCGACCGCATCGCGATCCGGCAGCACGATGGGGTAGCCGGCGACGTGGGCGAACGACCAAGCCTTGCTCCAGAGGTCGAGCGCCAGCGATGCAACGAGAGTGCCCAAGAGCAGGCCCCAAGCCCGCGGCGACATCCATGCCGGGCGAGATGCCATGGGCTGGGTACTCATGTTCGGGTCATGGTCGGCTCATGGTCGGCCCATCGTGGGCTGTTGGTCGGCTGATGGTCGGCTCACGCACAGCATCGATGCCGCGTCATGACGGGCGCGGGCGGGACTTCTCGACCTGGCGCGCAGCCTCCACCGTGTACTTCGCCCAAGGCATGGCAGTCAGGCGCCCCTTCGGGATCGGCTTGCCGGTCAGCATGCACATGCCGTAGGTGCGATCGGCAATGCGCTTGAGCGCTTCGTCGATCTCCTGCACGATGCCACGTTCTGTCTGTGCCATACCGATGTTGAAGTCTTGGTCGAAGGTATCGGTGCCGACATCGGCCATGTGCAGCGGCATGTTGCTGAGGTTGCCGCCGCTGCTCTTCAGGGCCTCTTCCTCGAGGTCATGCACACGACCCGCAAGCTCGCGACGCATGCGGTTCAGGATGTCGCGAAAGTTCTCGAGTTCCTTGGGCGTGAGCTTGGTCTTGGCGAGCACGACCGGCGTCGCATCGGGCTGCTTGGCGGCCGCGGACTTGGCAGCGGACTTCGGCGTCCGTGCGATCTTGATCCCCTTCAGGCTCAGGGTGCGCACGCGCCGGCCACTGATCATGACCAGACCGGGCTGCAACGGCACCTTCTTCGAAGGCTGTGCAGGAGCCGCGGCTGCCTGCACGGCGGCCGCAGCAACAGAGACGGCATTCGCGTAGTCGATCTTCTTCCTCTGGGTCTTGTCAGCGTTTTCCGCGCCAGGCTTCTTCTTGGGCTTTGGCTTGGCGATCACCGGTGGCGGCGCGCCCTTGCTGCGCTTGGGCGGGGTCGGTGGCGGTCCAAAGAGTGGCGGAAGGATGCCACGACGCTTGGGCGGCGGTGGCGGCGGTGCTTCCGTGATCTTGCCGATGTGGGTGGGCTTGACGCCAGCGGTGCCTGCCGAGACAGGAGACTTCGCCGGAGCCGGCTTGGACTTCGGTGCGGCAGTTTCGGGCTTGGCGACCGACTTCGCTGTAGGTTTGGCGACAGGCTTGGCCGCTGGCTTGGCAGCTGCCTTCGCGATGGGCTTGGCCGCTGGCTTGCCAGCTGTCTTGGACGGAGCCTTGGAGCCAGCCTTGGCGGCGGTCTTCGCCGCAGTCGGCGACTTCTTCGCTGCGCCGTTCTTGGATGGCCCGCTTTTCTTGACCACGTGGAGTGCTCCTGGGACGACGGTCTATGGCTAATAATCAGGCCATTCCACTGCGGAATTGCCCAATTTCGACCGAGAACACCTCGATTTCGACGAAACTGGCCTGCATTTTACCACCATCTTCGCCGGATGGCAACCGAAGCACCGAGGCAGGCACTTGCACCTGATCGGCACACGCACGTTGACGCGTGCGACTCACCACACCCCACACCGCGATCAACTCGACCGCACGCTGCCCATGCGACGGAACTTCTCAAAGCGCAGATCGACGAGCGTGTCCGGATCCACGCGTGACAGGTCACGCAACTGATCGATGATCCAACCCTGGAGCGCCTCGCTTGCCGCACGCGGATCGCGATGCGCGCCACCGGCAGGCTCGGGAACGATGGCATCGATGATCCCATTGGACAGGTTCTGACGCGATGTCAGCGAGAGTGCCTGCGCAGCGAGCGTGTTGGTCTTCTCGTTGGCTTCCTTCCAGAGAATGGCTGCGCAGCCTTCGGGACTGATCACCGAGTACCACGCGTGCTCCATCATCGCGACACGATCGGCGACAGCGATGCCAAGGGCACCGCCTGAACCGCCTTCGCCGATCACCACACTCACGATCGGCGTCCGCAGCCGGCTCATCTCGCGAAGGTTCACGGCGATTGCCTCGGCCTGCCCGCGCTGCTCGCTCTCGATGCCCGGATACGCGCCCGGTGTGTCGACCAGGGTGACGATCGGCAACTTGAACTTCTCGGCAAACTGCATCTTCAGCAGCGCCTTGCGATAGCCGTCGGGATTGGCGCATCCGAATCGACAGCGGATGCGCTCGGCGGTCGAACGGCCCTTCTGATGGCCGATCACCATGACCTTGAACGGACCAATGCGGGCCAGCCCCGTCACGATGGCCGGGTCATCGGCGCACTGCCGGTCGCCGTGCAGCTGCACGAAGTCCCGAAACATGGCGTCCACGTGATCGAGGGTCTGCGGTCTCGCGGGATGGCGCGCCACCCGGACCGTCTGCCACGCGGTCAGGCCCCCATAGGTCTTGGTGAGCAGCGTGTCGCGTGTGGACCGCAGCGTGGCAAGTTCCTCGGCAAAACGAGGTGCGGACGGATTCGCCTCGAGCGCGTCGATCTGCTTCTCGATCTCGACGACGGGCTGCTCGAAGTCCAGCACGTAACTGCCGCTGTAGCCGGCCTTGGCCATGGTCAGGAATCCTAGCGCGAGCGACGCGATACCGTGCACGCATGGCCACCTCGCTCGCCGTCGCAGGATTCGGCAACATGGGCGGCGCGATCGTGCGCGGCATGCTCGCGGCCGGCCGCCTCGAACCACGCGATGTCATCTCGTTCGACCCCGATCCGCGGTCCCGGTCGACGGCTGCAGGTCTGGGCATCGCCCTGGCGGAGTCGCCGAGGGAACTTTGCGCGGCGTCCACCCTGCTGCTTGCGGTCAAGCCCCAGCGCTTCGGCGAGCTGGCGGCGCAGCTGGGCACCTTGCCCAAACCCACGCTCGTGATCAGCGTGATGGGAGGCATCGTCATGCGGTCAATCGCGGACGCCCTCGGTCCACAGGTGCGCGTGGCCCGGGTCATGCCCAACACGCCCACACAGATCGGCGCCGGCATGTCGGCGGTGGCTTTCGATGCATCCTGCACCCCGGCAGATCGCGACACAGCCACAGGGATGTTCGAGACCGTAGGACTGGTGCATGGCATCGATGAGTCGCTCATGGATGCCGCGACGGCCGTGTGTGGCAGCGGACCGGCCTATGTCTTCCACCTCGCCGAGCACATGATGCGCGGGGCGCGCGAAGCGGGCTTCGATGCAGTGACGGCTGACCTGCTGGTCCGACAGACGATCTTGGGTGCTGCGGAACTCCTCCGGCAATCGTCCGACGATCCCGCGACGCTCCGGCGCGCTGTCACGAGCCCTGCCGGCACGACTGCGGCGGCGCTTGCCGTGCTCGATGCCGTCGGTACCGGCGATGCGATGGCACGGGCGGTCATCGCCGCGCGTGATCGCGGCCGCGAACTCTCCAAGGGCGCATGAGCGCCGGGATCAGAAGTCCCGCCTGCGGAAGATCCAGACGCACGACACGAGGACCGCAACCTCGAAGAGCAGGCTGGTGCCGATCGTCCACCAGAGCGATCGGCTGACCGCCTGCCGATCGATCTCGTTGCGAACCTCCCGGTTGCGCACACGATTGGATCCGAACACGCCCTCGCCGCGGCGCTCGCGCTCGGGAGCCCCGATGCCCGAGCGATCAACGAGCAAACGCTCCAGGAGGTCCAGCGTCTCGCCCGTCTTGGGCAAGGGTGCCATCACGCCCATGAAGCAGTTGTGCGCCAGTCTCCACGTGGCATCGTCCTCGGCCTGAGCATCGCGCTCCTCAAGCAGGTCCTCGAGGTAGGGGTCTTGGGGATTCTCCGCTTCGCGCCGCAGCATCTCGCTCTCGTAGGAAGCGATCTCCATCGCGCTCGCCGTACGCCCCCAGTTGGTCAGCGCTTCGCCGCTCTGCACGCCGAACACGAGGAACCAGAAGACCATGGTGAGCAGGAGGCTCGCCACCGTGCTTCGGGTCAGGAGGCCCACCAACGCGCAGAACGCGAAAAGATACGAGTAGAACAGCACGACCAGCGGCACCGCGAGAAAGAGCGAGGGCTCCCAGGAACCGCCGCGTACGCCGATCACCAGGAAGCATGCGCTCGTGAACACGAAGACCTGCAGCGAGGTGAAGAGCAGCCCGGTCAACCACTTGGTCAGGAAGAGGCGCCCACGCCCGATCGGCCGCGAGAGCATCATGTCGATCGCGCCGCCCGAGACGAGGTCGGGCACGATCCCAGCCGTGCTCACGAGCGCCAGCACGGTGCTGCCGAGGCCCAACCACCACTCGACCCCGAGGCTCGTGAAGAGCAGCTTGTAAAAGGTCGCCGGTGGCACCAGGTTCGAGTTGAAGTACGGGCTCTCGAAGGTCCAGATGAAGACGCTGATGCCTTCCTCATCAAGCCCAAGGCCCGCGATCGCCGCGACGATGATGCCCGACAGGACGAGCGAGAGCCAGAAGAGCTTGCGTGCGTTGAGTTCGCGGTACGCAGCGACCACGATCGCCCACGTCTGGCGCCCGTACGTCCCTTCGGGAAGGTCATGGTTCACGACGCCACCTCCATCGGCGGCGGTGGAGCGGCTGG
>SYIB01000083.1 GCA_005798965.1 Planctomycetia bacterium | reverse complement strand
GTGTTTGGCCGCACCGTCGAGAACCTCATCGCCGTGCAGGTCGCCCTGCCGGATGGCAGCGTGACGTGGCTGCGCGAAGGGGGTGCTGTCGATGATCCGATCCAAGCGGAGCTTGCCTCACGGCTTTGGTCGATCCTTGAGCCGATCGCTGCCGAGATCGACGCGCGGATCCCCACGATCCTGCGGCACGTCGATGGCTACAACCTCGACCTCTTCTTGAAGCAGGTGCGTGCGAGCACGCCCGGCACCTTCGACCGCGTGAATCTTGCGCACATCGTCTGTGGGTCCGAAGGAACGCTGTGCACCGTGCTGCGCGCAGAGCTTGCGCTGGTGGCTCGGCCGGCGCACCGCGGGCTGGCCATCCTCGGCTTCCCGTCGATTGACGAAGCGTTGGCGAGCCTGGGTGCGCTTCTTGCGACGGGGCCATCCGCGGTCGAACTCGTGGATGATGTCATCATCAGCATGGCGCTGCGCAACCGCGAGTATGCGGGATACGTTCATGTCATGCCCCAACCCGCCTCGGGCACGCTCGGCGCCGTGCTGTATGTGCAGTACTTCGGGGATGATGCTGGCGCGATCCGCGATCGATGTGATGCAGTCGCCGGCCTTGTGCCTGGCGCAGCGCACCGCACCTGCGTCGATGCCGCCTCGATGGAGCAGGCCTGGAAACTGCGCAAGGCAGGCGAGCCGCTCCTGCATGCCGTGCCGGGTGCGCGCAAGCCCGTCACCTTCGTCGAGGACACCGCAGTCGATCCCACGCGTTTGCCCGCTTTCGTGAAGGAGTTCCGTGCGATCGTTGAGCGGCATGGCACGACGGCGGCGTACTACGCGCACGCCTCGGTCGGCTGCCTCCACATCAGGCCGCTCATCGCCCGGGGCGACGAGCAGGACCTGGCCGTCATGCGCGCCATCGCCATCGAGATCGCGGAGCTGGTGGCGCGCCACCACGGAGCGCTCAGCGGCGAGCACGGCGACGGCCGCGTGCGCACGCCGCTGCTTCGGATCGTGCTCGGGGAGACACTCTGTGCCGCGCTCACCTCGGTGAAGGCCGTGTTCGATCCGGCCAGTCTGATGAATCCGGGCAACCTCGTCGACCACGCCCATCCTGCGCGCATCACCGAGCACCTCCGGGTGCGTCCGCATGGTGGCTTCGTCAAGGTCGAGCCTCGCCCGACCTTCTTCCGCTTCGCGGCCGAGGAGGGACTCGAGCACGCGGCCTCGCAGTGCAACGGTGCGGGCATCTGCCGGCGCATCGCTCCTGGTGGCACGATGTGCCCGTCCTACCGCGTGCTGCTTGATGAGCGTCACACCACTCGTGGTCGCGGCAACGCGCTTCGTCTGGCGATCACTGGCCAGCTCGATGGCGGCCGTGCGTCATGGTCCGATCCGGCAACGCAGGAGACGCTCTCCCTCTGCCTTTCGTGCAAGGCGTGCGCGAGCGAATGTCCGAGCAACGTGGATCTTGCCAAGATCAAGGCCGAGTACACCGCGCAGGGATTTGCCGAGCGTGGCCGCGTACCGTGGCGGGTTCGCATGCGCGGCCGCATCAGGGGCCTGCAACGGTTGGGCAGCCGCATGGCGCCCATCGCCAATGCCGTGGCGAGCGTGGTGCCGCTTCGCCGGCTGATGCAGTCGATTCTGGGGCTGTCCACCGATCGAGTGCTGCCAGCCTTCAGCAAGGATGCGGCGCTGCGCATGCGGGGCGTGTCGCAACCGTTGGATGCACCGACCGTCCTGCTCTTCGGCGATTGCTTCACGCAGTATGGAGAGAGCGATGTGGCGATGGATGCCGTCGCTGTGCTCAACGCCTTCGGCTACCGTGTGTCCTTTGCAGATGCTGGATGCTGCGCCCGTTCGCTGATCTCGACTGGGATGCTGGCCGAGGCACTGACGACGGTTCCTCGCACGGCCCGCGCGCTCCGCGACGCGATTGGGCGCGAGCGTGCCATCGCTGTCCTCATGCTCGAGCCATCATGCATGAGCGCCGTCGTCGATGACTGGCAGGACCTCTCGCTTGCGCCCGATGCGACCGACGACTCGCGCGCGGTTGCGGCGCTCGTGGACTCGGTCGAGGGATTCCTCGAGCGACGATGGTCTGAACATCCGCAGCGTCCTCGACCGGCTCCTGGCATCGACGAAGCGATCGCCGTGCACCTGCATTGCCACCAGAAAGCGCTGTGGGGCGGCGCCTCCACGATGGGGCTGCTGCGTCGCTTCTATCCACGCGCCGAGCAGCTGGCCACCGGCTGCTGCGGCATGGCGGGCGCGTTTGGTTACGACGCCGCCACGGCGGAACTCTCTGTTCGCATCGCGGAACATGACCTGCTTCCTGCCGTGGCTGCACGCCCTGGCCATCTGTTGTGTGCGCCCGGCACGAGCTGCCGCCATCAGGTCCAGGACCTCGCCAGCCGCCCCGCGCTGCACCCCATCAGCCTCGTGCGCCGGGCGTTGCGCTAGGATCGACGCATGGCTTCCGAAGGATCTGACGCACTCGACCTGGGCCTCGACCCCGCGGCGGCGGGGGTTGATCTGGCTACCGGCAAGGTGCTCATCGTCGACGACAACCAGCAGAACCTCGAGCTGATCCAGGCCTACATGGAGTCCTTGCCGTGTCGCCTCGAGGTCGCCACCGACGGCGCCGAGGCCATGGCCTCGGTCGCGCGTGAGCAGCCTGACCTGGTGCTGCTCGATGTCATGATGCCGCGCATGTCTGGCTTCGAGGTCTGCCAGAAGCTCAAGGGCAATCCTGCCACGCGCGACATCGTGATCATCATGGTCACCGCGCTCCACGAGGTTTCCGACATGGAGCGCGCGGTCGAGTGCGGCTGTGACGACTTTGTGAGCAAGCCGGTCAACAAGGTCGAACTGCTCGCTCGCGTGAAGGGCCTGCTCGCCCTGCGGCTCCTGAAGAAGCGCCTGGCCGACTACATGCGCGACCAGCGTGCCTGAACCGGCTGCGCCCAGCCCGGTACGCGCGACCAACTTCCTCCCAACGACAACGGCCCGCCATCATGGCGGGCCGTCTTCATAGGCAGTCGGATGGGTCACCTGGCGGGGGCGATCAGGCGGCGATGCGCATGACGACCGGTGGGGTGTCGCCCTCGCGATGCCAGACGCTGTCGGCTCCGCGGGGCGCACAGGCATGGTGCAGGTGGTCGAGGTAGCGCCGCAGGTCATCGGCGTCGAAGAGCTCAAGCCAGTCGCGGCCTGCACTCGGGTTCAGGCTGGTGATCTCATCGATGAGGTGGTCCTTGTCGAGCATGGTGCCTCCTGTGGCGTGGAGGATGCATCGGCAGCGCAAAACCGCGGCGTTGAAAAAACGACGCGATTCACAGGGGTTGCTGTGCAATCGCGTCGATCGGTGGGTGCTTGCTGGCGAGCACCCACTACAGGTAGTGGTCAGCCGTTGCTGGTCTGGGGACGGCCCGCTTCAGGCAGCACGTCGCGGTAGCGGTAGAACCGGCTGATGACCATGAAGACGAGCGTGGCGGCGAGCATCAGGGCCGTGAAGAACCAGTAGTAGCTGGCGCCCGTGAGCGTGCTGTTGCCGTCGGCATCCTGCGTGAAGCGGTTGACGAGCGCCGTGAGCACGTTGCCGGCCGAGACCGCGAGCAGCCACAGGCTCATGACGATCGACTTCATCGATGCCGGTGCCTGCGTGTAGCTGAACTCGAGGCCGGTGATCGACACCATGACCTCTGCGGCGGTCAGCACGAGGTAGGCGAGAAGCTGCCAGGCGATGCTGGGCCACTGGGCTTCGAGCCTCGAACCATCCTTCGAGATGGCAATGCCGCCGAGCGCAAGGGTGTCGGCAATCTTGCCGTCCCGCTCACTGCCGGCTGCGGTGGTCCGCAGCGCGTCCAGCTCGGCGGCCGGTGCATTGCGCTCCATGGATCGCAGGGCTTCGGCGGTCTTCGCCAAGTCGATGCCCTCGGCAGCCACGATCGGCGCGATCTTGGCGCGATAGGCCGCCTGCTCATCATCGATCAGCCGCTGGGCGTGGGCTGAAATCGCGAAGGCCACGACGGTGAGTACGAAGCCCATGCCGATCTTGCGCAGCGGCGTGAGCTTGATGACTTTGCCCATCATGGGATAAATCACGTAGGCGAAGAGCGGCACGTAGATCAGG
>SYIB01000082.1 GCA_005798965.1 Planctomycetia bacterium | reverse complement strand
CATCGGCGACCGTGCAGCATCAGGCACCACTCCCGCCGACTACGTTGGTCATGTCGAAATGGCTCTCCCGCTCGACGGAGCGATCGTCCCCGCGGACGGCCGTCTGGTGATCGCCGAACCCACCGTGTCGTTCCCGCTGCTCGTCGACTGGGTCACCGCGGCGAACGGGCTGCTGTTCGAGGACAACAGCACCTCGCGTACCCACCTGGTCGTCAGCGGATGGTCCGGTGCCATCGACACGGACCTGGACACCAACAACGACGGGAACCTGGATTCGGTGCCCTGGCTCGGCGTGGTGGCAAGCGTGGCGGTCCGAGGTCCCTTCACGACCGACTTCGTGTACTCGACCAGCATCATCCCGGTCGATGCAACTTCCACCGGCAACTTCACCGCGGCCCACGGCTACGCCTGCTCGCCCGATGGGGAGTGGCGGGTCGGCGCGTTCAACTTTTACGCCGGCGGTGGCGACACCCCCGGTGCGGTGAACCGTGACTGCTCCGCCGGGGCCGTGCTGGAGTGCGGCGAGGCGACTGCGGGTGCCTGCAACGCCGAGCACGCCACGCCGTTCTGCAGCGACTCCAACTGCTGCACCGCCGTGTGTGCAGTCGACCCTGACTGCTGCGTGACCGCTTGGGACGCAGCGTGCGTGGCCCAGGCCGCCACGAGTTGCACCGTGGCGACTTCAAGCTGCGAGTTTGTCGATGTCCGCATCAACGAGATCCGCATCGACATGACGGCGACGGACACGCTCGAATTCGTCGAGCTCGCGGGTACGCCCGGCACGGCACTCGGTGATCTGACACTGGTCGTCATCGGCGACGGCACGGTCGGCAGCGGCGTGGTGGAACGCGCCCGCTCGCTGGCTGGCGTCATCATGCCTGCCGACGGCACCTTGCTGATCGGCAATCCGGGCGTGACCCCCGATGTCGGCAACGGGGCAGGCACGGGTGGCGCGAACCTGACGCAGGACTGGCTCGAGAACAGCGACAACCTGACCTTCTTCCTGGTTCGCGGTTGGACCGGCGCCGTGGCGGCCGATCTTGATACCAACGACGACGGAACGTTTGAATCGACTCCCTGGGTCGAAATCGTCGATGGCATCGCCCTGGTCGAGAGTGCCACGACCCCGCCGGTCGGAACGGAATACGCCTACGGTTCCAACCGCATCGGGCCTGATGGAGTGAACGTGCCCGGCCATGTCTGGCGCTGCCAGGACACGGGTTGCTGGAACATCGGCCTCTTCGACATCGTGGCCAACACGGCGGCCGGCAACGAGACGCCCGGAGCCTCGGGAGCCGAATGCGACGCTGGCACCTGCGCGGGCGATTTCAACGCCGACGGCGTGCGTGATGGCGCCGACCTCGGTGCGCTCCTCGCGGGTTGGGGCACCTCCAGCGGTGACGTGAACGACGACGGCACGACTGACGGTGCGGACCTCGGCGCGTTCCTCGCGGTCTTTGGCCAGCCCTGCGAGTGACCCTGGCCTGATCCCTGCTTGACTTCGCGGGCGCCCGGTCTCACCGGGCGCCCGCTTTGCTTGGCGAGCGGGCCGAGTGTGGATGCTGCCCGACCTTCGCAGGAGTGACCGATGATTCGGCGGCAATGGCCCCTGCCGCGCTACGCTGCGCGGATGCCCCTCGCCCACGCAGTCTCCAAGGTCGGCTCGACCGCCTACGACGCCGTCGCGGGTTTCGGGGACTTCATGCAATTCTTTCTGGCCGCGGTGCAACGATTGATCGCCCACCCGGCACGCTGCCTGCGGCCGAGCCTCATCTTCCCGCAGCTCTATTCGGTCGGCGTGCTCTCGATCCCCGTCGTCGGCATCACGGGGGCCTTCATCGGCATGATCCTCGCTCTCGAAGGCTACGACCAGTTCCAGGCAATCGGCCAGGAAGACCGAATCGGCGGCGTGATCGTGGTCAGTGTCTGCAAGCAGATCGGGCCGGTGCTCAGCGCCGTCATGGTGGCCGGTCGCGTTGGCGGCGCGCTCAGTGCGGAGCTCGGCACCATGCGCATCACCGAGCAGCTTGATGCGATGCGGGCGATGGATGCTGACCCGATCCGGATCCTCGTCGTGCCTCGCATCGTGGCGTGCATCATCATGACGCCGATCCTGACGATCATCAGTGATGCCCTGGGGACGGCTGGTGCCTGGCTGGTGACCGTCCGTATCTTCGGCGTGGCTGATGCGGAGTTCTGGCACTACGTCCAGCAGATCGTCTACTTGCTCGATCCGATCAACGGCCTGGTCAAGGCGACCATCTTCGGGCTCTGCATCGGAACCATCGCCTGCTACCGCGGGTTCACGTGCCAGCCGGGCGCCGCTGGCGTGGGCCAGGCTGCGACGAGTTCCTTCGTCACGAGCTTCATTGCGATCATCGCGGCGAACCTTGTGCTCGCCGAATTCCTGAACACGATGTTCTACATCCTGGTGCCGGACGCGCCGAGCGTCTTTGGCTGACGCGATGCAGCAGCCTTTGCGCGATTCGAAGAATGCGTTCCCCATCGATCGGCGCGGCTTCCTCGGCGCAGCCCTTGCCACCAGCCTGCCCTGGCCCGCACGCCTCCAGTCACCCCCGCCTGCGCCGGGCGTGAGTGACCTGGCCGGCCGGCCGCCGAATCCGCCGGCGTGGCGCGTCGATCCATGGCTGTACGACATGACCTTCCGAGTGCAGGTGCTGGGGATCCCGGCCTTCCAGGAAGGCGAAGTTGCCAGCAACACCGAGACGATGCGACTGACCACCAATCGCCTCGT
>SYIB01000081.1 GCA_005798965.1 Planctomycetia bacterium | reverse complement strand
TGGCTCCAGAGGAACCTGAGGAAGGTGAGGATGTGCTGAGGGACGGTGCCATCCTGGTCCGTCACGACGACGAGGTTCAGCGAACGCGTGAGCGGGTAGCTGCCATCATTGATGGCGGCCACGCTCGGCGCCACGAACGGGCCGCCGTCCTCGTTGGCAAGTGGCACCATGCGAGCGCGCACCTGTGCAGCGCCCGTGCTGGCCACACCCATCGCGTCCCTGTACGCGCAGCAGGCATTGACGACCGATGACGGAGTCGACTCGACGAAGGTACCGATCGTCGTGATCGGCTCGCCGGGCATGCACCATTCCATGAGCCGCTGCATGGTGCCGGTACGGATGTCGCGGAAGTACAGCGGAAAGAACTCCTCGCCCAGGGGTGACGCAGGGTCGATGTCGTTCCATCGGAGGACCAATCCCGTGCTCATCGAGTGCGTGGCCGAGAAGATGGCGTTGCACTGGCGGCGCGTGAGGCCTGCCAGCGGGTTGTCGCAATGCACGAAGATCGCGACGCCGTCACGGGCCACCTCGATCTGGTGCACCGCGCGCCGACCCGCCGAGAGTGCCTCGACCTCTTGGGGCTTCAGGGGCCGGGCCATGGCCACAAGGTCGCACCGCCCGTCGCGGAGCGCCGGCAGCCCACGGTCGGTCAAGCCCTGGCGCATCACGACATCGCAGGTCGGCTGGATCTTTTCCCACGCGAATCCGACCTGAACCAGCATCACCGACATCGAGTCGGAGCCCTCGATCACGATCTCCTGCTCGTACTGCGAACCGTCGCCGACGTAGCTCGGGAACCGCTCGACCATGCCCGAGAGCTCACGGCTGTAAGCCTGGCTCTGCTTGGGCAGTGCATCCACGGCCTTTGCGATTGCATCGACGCCAGAAGGCAGGTTTTGCGGCATATCGGTGCCCTCGACGGGCACCTGGGCGATGGCTGCTTGCGCCGACAGGGCGAGCACCGGGATGAGTCGTCTCAGGATCATGCTCCACCTCGGCGGGTACGAATGATGGTCACGAGCACCAGGCCGCCAACCAGCAGGCCGACCACGGCCATGGCGCGCCAGAACACCTTGTCGATCAGGGCATCGGATGCGGCCTGGACCGAGGCCAGCCGCTGGTCGATCGCCTCTGAGCCGATCAGCTTGTCGCCGCTCTCAAGCGCGCGGTTCGCCTCGGCGAGCGTGCTGCGGGTCTCGGCCAGCACCGCCGCGATCTCGGCGAGCTCAATGGGCTTGGCCGGGGGCGCACTGGGATCCTTGGCCGCCTCGGCACGCGCCTGCATGGCGGCGACCTTGTCGAGCGTCTCGTTGACCTTCGACACCGTCATGCCCGACGACTGCATCACGCCACCCACGGCTTCCACGAGCGGCTGGGCGCGCTCGAGGGTGGTCGTCGTGGCGGCCATGGCACGCTGGTACTCCTGCAGCAACGCCTGCACGACCGGCCCCTGCTTCTCGAGCAGCGACGGGATCGAGCCCACAACGTTGGTCGCACGGTCCACGCCGTCGAGCGCACGTCGCACCTCTGGCATGGCCATGATGTCGTACCAGAGCGCAAGCGCCTGCCAGTTGGCGAAGAGCGGCAGGCGCTTGGCCCAGAAGAAGCTCCGGTCGTAGGCGAGTTGCACTTCCTCGATCTGCTCGGTCGCACGGTCCAGCGGCTCCAGCAGGCCTCCACCGTCCCGGACCTTCTCGATCAGGGCCTGCCCCTTGGCATTGGCGACATCGCTGAAGCGCACATAGGCCACAAACTCATTGCCGCTGCGGCGAGCCCACCACACCGAGATCTCCAGGTCAAGTTCCATCAGCTGCTCGTCCGTGAAGACGCGCTCGCAGATCGAGGTGATGTCTTCGCGTGCCCTGCGGAGGTTCTCCTCGACCGCCCGGGAGCGCTCCTTCCAGATCGCGTGCGCGCGGCCGGAGTCGACCCAAAAGTAGTTCTGCAGCGTGACCACCACATACTGATCGACCAGCTGGGTCAGCGTGTCGGGCGCGGTGGCAATGTCGTACATGCTGGACACCCCCAGCAGCCGCAGGCCATTCATGAGCCGGCACTGCTGCAGATCCGGGTTGTCGCGCATCACGCGCTCGCTGGCGCCGACCATGAGCGTGAAGTAGCGGTCGGCAAAGGCGTTGGAGAGTTCCTCGAGTTGCCTCCGGTTGGTCTTCTCGTCACGAACCATACGCATACCGGGGCCCGTCTTGGGCTTCGGTGGGGCGCAGCCGGAGGCTGGCAGGAACATCGTGAGGGCGAGCAGTGCGACGACAGACGCGGTCGATCGCCTGATCATCTCACGCACTCCGGGCCTGCATCACGCGCGACATCACGCGCACGGCGATGAAGGCACTCAGGCCCACAATCAGGAACTCCACGATCGAGTTGAGGAACATGCCGTAGCGGATGGCCACCTCAGCGAGGGCCGGCGCCGCGTCGGTGGCCGGCCGGGCCTCCTGCATCACGAACTGCAGGTTCTTGAAATCAACCCCACCGATGAGCAGCCCCAGAGGCGGCATCATCAGGTCGGACACGATCGAGTTGATGATCTTGTTGAAGGCGGCACCGATTACGATGCCGATGGCCATGTCGATGGCGTTTCCCTTGACGGCAAAGGCCTTGAAATCGTCTGTGAATTTGCGCAGCATAAGGATCCCCTTGCGGTGGCGGAGACTACCCGACCCCGGGCCGGGCGCTTCCCGTCTGCCCGGCTACACTTCCGCCCCATGAACGGCTGGAACTTCTCGAGCGACCTCGCTGCCTATCTGCCCGTCTTGATGGTGTGCGTCATGGCGATCGTCTTCGCCGCGATCAACATCGTGGCCAGCCTGCTGCTGGGCCCCAAGGCCGAGGGTGCCGTCAAGGGCATGTCCTACGAGTCGGGCATGGACCCGATCGGGACCACCCACAAGCGCTTCAACGTCCGCTTCTACATCCTGGCGATGACGTTCCTGCTCTTCGACATCGAGATCATCTTCCTCGACCCGTGGGCGCTTGCCTTCACGAAGCTCGAGCCCGGTAGCGCCGAGGCGGGCCTCTTCCTGGCCCGCATCGGTTTCTTCGTCGGCACCAGCGTGATCGCCTACATCTACGCCTGGAAGAAGGGTGTGTTCCGCTTCGACTGACTACGTCAGCGCTCCCGGGCGCTGAGGGATGAACGTCAGCGCTCCCGGGCGCTGAGGGATGAACGTCAACGCTCCCGGGCGCTGAGGGATGAGCGCGCCTCAGAACACGAGATCGATCTTCTGGCCCGGCAGCGTGCCGGGCACAAACCACGCCTCACCGCGGCGCTCGATGGCAACAGGCTTGCCGTCGCTCGATGCACCCTTGACCTCGCACCCCTTGGGCAGCCTGATCCAGAGCGGCTCGAAACCACACTCGACGCGCACCGCATGCATGGCGTGCGCCCGCCACTGGGCAAGCACCTCGTGGCCACCCCGCGCACGAAGACCCTGGTAGCCGCCATTGATCCATTCATCAGGCCACGCCGGCAGCACATGCACGACGTGACCACGCTCGGCGCCATCGCCCAATCGTTGGTGTGACTGCAGCATCATCTCGGCCAGGCCTGCCGCGCCGCCGAAGTTCCCATCGATCTGGAACGGTGGGTGGTTGTCGAAGAGGTTCGACAGCGTGCTCTTGCGCAGGAGCTCATTGAGCTGGCGCCATGACTCATTGCCATCCCGAAGCCGCGCAAAGAAGTTCACGAGCCATGCGCGCGACCAACCGGTGTGACCGCCGCCGTTGGCGAGCCGATGCTCGAGTGACTTTCGCGCCGCCGCGACGAGCTCAGGCGTTTCCTCAGCCGTGAAGAGCGCCGCCGGGTGCAACCCATACAGATGGCTCATGTGTCGATGCCCCGGCTCTGCCTCGAGCCACGGCTTCGACCATTCCATCAAGCGACCATCCGTGCCGATCGTGGGGCGCGCCAACAACGGCAGGCCATCGCGGATCCTGCGCGCAATGCGATCCTCCTGTTCGCCAAGTGCCTCGGCGGCAGCGAGTGTGCAGCGCCAGCAATCCTCAACGATCTCCTGGTCCATGGCATTGCCCATGCCGATGTCCGCGCGCGAACCGTCGGGCAGGACGAAGCTGTTCTCTGGACTTGAGCTCGGGCCCGCGATGAACCGGCCCGACACCGGATCACGCACGAGCCAGTCGAGATAGAACTCGCTCGCACCACGCAAGAGCGGCCAGGCGCGTCGGAGCTGGGCGAGATCGCCGCCGTACGCGTAGTGCTCCCAGCCATGCCGTGCCAACCAGCCACCGCCGTGCGGCCAGAGTCCCCACACGGTCTGGCCCGTTGCCGTGGCGCGATGCCATGCATCGCTCGTGTGGTGCGCGCACCAGCCGCCAGCGCCGTACATCTCGCGCGCGACCTTCGCGCCCCGCACCGCAAGCGCCTCGGTGAAGGCCAGCAACGGGTCGAAGCACTCGGGCGTGTTGAGCACTTCGCAGCCCCAGTAGTTCATCTGCAAGTTGATGTTGATGTGGTAGTCCGCACCCCACGGTGCCTTGAGGTGCTCGTTCCACATCCCCTGCAGGTTGGCGGGCAGGTCGCCTGGCTGGCTGCACGACAGCAGCAGGTAGCGCGCGAACTGCGCATGGATCGCGATGAGTTCGGGGTCAGGCTGACCCCCTTCCATTCGTGCCCGACGACGATCGGTCGGGAGCGCCCGCGCTGCTGGGTCG
>SYIB01000080.1 GCA_005798965.1 Planctomycetia bacterium | reverse complement strand
GATCTTGCGCGTCACGAAGGTCTCCCCGCGCCGTGGGCTTTCGTGGGTGAAGAGGATGCCGCAACTCGCGTGCATGCCGTAGCTCTCGCGGTAGTTGACGGTGATCCAGTGCCCGAAGACCTTGGCGCAGCCATAGGGCGAACGGGGCCAGAAGGGGGTCGTCTCCCTCTGGGGCACTTCCTGAACCTGCCCGTACATCTCGCTGGAGCTGGCTTGATAGAAGCGTACGGGCCGCGACGACGACACCTGGAAGTTCCGCACCGCCTCGAGCAGGCGCAGCGTTCCAGTGGCCACGATGTCCGCGGTGTAGATCGGCTGGTCGAAGCTCACGCGGACGTGGCTCTGTGCTCCGAGGTTGTAGACCTCGTCGGGCTGGATCCGTTCCAGCAGCCGATCGAGTCCGCTGCCGTCGGAAAGGTCGCCGTAGTGCAGCTTCAGCCTTGCTCCCGACTGATGGGGGTCCTGATAGATGTGGTCGATGCGGTCGGTGTTGAAGGTGCTGGCGCGGCGGATGATGCCGTGGACCTCGTAGCCCTTGGCGAGCAGGAGTTCCGCGAGGTACGAGCCATCCTGCCCGGTGATGCCAGTGATGAGTGCGCGCTTCATGTGGTTGGCCCCTTCGTGCAACGTACGGTACACCCCCGACATGAACAGGCGTGACCTTGATGACATTGCCACGAGGGTGGGGCGCGTCGGTGATCGCATCCAGCCATTGCTCGAGCCGCATCCCGGTCTCGCTGCACGCAACGCCCACGCGCATCTTTGGCTCGGCATCAAGGTGCGCTTTGGCGAGTCGTGGCGATCCCGCGCCACGCACGCCGGTGTTTGCGCCTTCATCGACTGGATCGAGGCGAATCCCAATGCTGACTACGACGCGTTCCCGGGGCCGATCGAGCTCGATGAGCCCGAGCAGGGGCTCTTTGGTTCGCTGGATGTGTGAGAAGCGCCCGAAGTGACCGCAAATCTCGCCGCGATCCCCGTCTGGACCTTGGCGCAGGGCGGATACCGGGTCACACTCACCAAATGCCCCTCGCCACCGTCGCCATGCTTGCCGCTCTGTCCGGCTGGAGTACGTCCGCCTCCGTCCCGACCCTCCTTGCCGGTGGGACCGGCGAGCAGGTGCAGCCCAAGCTCGCATGGGATGGTCGTGGCATGCTTGCCCTGAGTTGGTACGACGCACCGTCGGGCTACGACGTGATGGTGCGCCAACTCACCACCGACGGCGACTTCACGTGGCCGACCGCCACGATGGCCATGAACAACTCGTTCAGCAGCACGCAGGACTACCAACTCTTTCGTGGTGCGCCGTGGGCGGTCGCGAGCCAGCAGGGGAGTTCCGCGCCGGTGGCCGCGGTCGCCTCGCTCAACGCAGATGGCACGCTGGCGTGGACCAAGACGGTCAGTGCATCCACGGCCAGCGCGCCCAAGGGCAACCGGGCCGACGATGGCTTTCTGTGGAGTGCGTGGATCGAGGGTTCGAACACGCGTGTGCAGCGCCTCGCCCAGGCCGATGGCGGGTTCACTTTCACTGCGCCCGTCCAGATCGGCACGACCGGATCCACCTTCGCTGCCGATGTCGAGCCTTCGCTTTCCGGTTCGGGTGTTGTGGTGTCGACGGTCCGCTACTCGACCTTCAGCGGTCCCAAGGTGCTCTGGGCCAACCTGATCAATCCGGATGGATCGCAGCCGTGGGGTGCGACCGGGAAACAGGTGTTCTCGACCGGCAGCTTGCAGTTCGGAAACTTCCCCGAGTTCCAGCGCGTGCCTGGGGTCGGTCACCTCTTCACCTATTACAAGACCTCGCCGCTCCAGTCGTACGTCCAGATGCTCGATGCTCAAGGGAATCGGCTCTTCGGTACGGATGGCGTCGGCGTCACGGCTGACACATCGCGTGAACGCACCAATCCGGCGGCGGTATCGGACGGCACGTTCATCTACGTCGTTTGGATCGAGCGAACCCCCAACTCGAGCATCTACGGCGTCTACGGGCAGTGCTTCGACGTCGCGACCGGCACGCGCCAGTGGGGTGCATCCGGACTTCCGCTCGCGCCGCTCGAGACCGTCTACTCGTACACCGGAGCAGTGGCCGCGCTCCGCCCCGAAGGCGTGGTCTTCGGTTGGGTGCGCTCGACGGCCTTCGGGCAGGACACGGTCGAAGCCATGTGCGTGAACTCGACCGGCGCAACCGTCTGGAACCGTCGCCCCATTGCCAGCAACATCAGTCCGAAGGGAAGGATGCAAGCCCACCGCGTGCCTTATGGCACGGTTCTGCTGTGGGAGGATGGCATCACGCAAGGAGCATCCGATATCCGTGGCATGCGTCTTGGTTCGGATGGATCGCTCGGCCCCGCCGTGCGCCCTGCACCGGATCTCAACGCTGATGGCTTGGTCAACGGTGCCGACCTTGGCTTGTTGCTCGCCGCGTGGACGAGTGAGCCGGTCGAGTCGTCTGCGGATCTCAACGCCGACGGCGGCGTCGATGGCGCGGACCTTGGCATCCTGCTGAGCGCCTGGCAGGGCTGATATCCCAACGCGTTGTTGTTTCCGGTGGCCCTCGCGTCCACCATGAACCGCTACTCTTCTCGTTGCGATGCCGCACCGCGAAGGGCTGAGTTTGCTGACCATTGCCTCGGTCTTCGGCCGGCTTCTTGCCGTGCTGCAGAGCGTGTTGATCGGCTTTCTCCTCACGCCAGAGGAGTATGGGGCCTTTGCCGTAGCGCTTGGCGTCCTCATGTTCACGGGCCTGTTCCGGGCTGGTGGCGTCTGGATGGTGCTGGGCAGCATTCCCAGCAATGAGTTCCGTGAGCGGGCTCCTCCGGTGTTCTGGGTCGGTGTCCTGGTGGGTGGAACCGCATGCGTGCTGACCACCGTGGCCTCGATACCCGGGCTCGGCATCAAGGAAGCACCTGGAAGCAGCTTGGCCTTGCTCGTCCTCGGGTTTCAGTTCGCCCTCCTGCCGCTTCAGCAGCTCGCGCAGATGAAGCTCGGCGGCGAACACGGCTATAGCTCAATCGCCTGGACGGTGATGACCTGCAGCATCGTGAAGTTCGCCGCGTCGATCACGACGGCCTGGCTTGGCTTCGGGCCACTGGCGCTTGCCCTGCCGCAGGTGATCGGAACCCTCATCGAGGCGATCTTCTATGCCCGTGCCGCGCGTCTGGACCGGTCGTACTTTCGATTCCGCTTTCCTGAGTTCCGCCGCGCACTGTCCGCCCAGTTGCCAGTACTCCCGATTGCAGCCCTGAACTCGATCAACACACAGGGCGACTACTTCATCGGATCCATGTTCCTGACCACGGCATCGCTGGGCCTCTATTCGTTCGCCTACCAGATCGCCAGCCAGCCCTACATGGTGCTGACGATGGCGCTGCAGCGCGTCCTGGTGCCGCGGTCTGCCGCAGCGCGCACGACCGACGATCACTCGGAGTACCTGTCTGTGATGGCTACGACGGTGTTCTTCGTCGTTCCAGCCATATGCATCGGCCTGGGCATCTCGTTCCCTGCGATCGAGCAGGTCATTTGGGGTGGGCGATGGAAGGATTCAACCGCGCTGGTGACCATTCTTTGCATCGGCCTGAGCGGTCCACTCGCGCTGGCCATCCTCATCACGCCGCTCTTGGCTGCCCGTCGCTATTCAATCGTGCTGGCGACCGAAGCCATCCGTGCGGCCAGCGTCCTTTGCGGTGGAGCGTTCGGTTCCTTGGTGCTCGCCAAGTCATCATGGCTTGCCGCCGACCCCCTGGCAGAAGCCAAGGGCCTCGCCCTCGGTGTCTGCCTGATCACCACGGTCTCGTCGGCTGGCACCGGGATCTGGTTGTTGGCCGCCGCCGGACTGCGACTTCGACCCATGGCTGAATCGCTGCTTGTGGGTCCAGCGGCCTGTGCATTGGCTGGCTACGGATCGTGGAGCGTTGCGCATTCCCTCGTGCGATCATTCGACGCTCTGGGCAGCCGCGGTGGCTCCGCCGTGGTGGCAGCGATCACGCTGCTGCTGTACGCGCTCATCCTGATTGGTGCCCTGCAGTTGCTGCCTTCGCTGCGTTCGGCGTACATCAACATCGCCGAGCCGGGCCTCGAAGGCCTGAAGCGGTTCGCACAGCGGCTGAACCTGCCCGTCGGCGACTGATGCCACGCGAAGCCTGCGCACTATGCTTGCGCACGTGCAGCGCATGAGGCTCTACAACACGGCACGCCGGGCCATCGAGCCGGT
>SYIB01000079.1 GCA_005798965.1 Planctomycetia bacterium | reverse complement strand
GGGCACGCGCCCCACGAGCTGAGCATCAGCGCCAGATCGGCTCCATCGACCGCTCCGCTCGCATCAAGGTCGGCAGCGCAGCCGCTGCAGGTGCCCCATGAGCCGAGCAGCACAGCCAGGTCACCGCCGTCGGTCACGTCGTTGCCGTCGAGGTCGGTGGGGCAGGCGGGCGCCGGATCGTTGGCACGGACCACCGTGAGCGACATGTAGTCATGGTAGGTCTCGTCCGCGGGGCGCTCGCCGTAGACCAGGAACCGCACGGTGCCGTCGGCCGCGACGAAGCGCTGCAGGTTCGTGCGCAGCGACGCCGACAGGTTCTCGTCACGGTTGCCAGCGAAGCAATCGAGGAAGCGGTTCTGGCCGACCAGGCCGTTGGCGTCGCCCCAGTTGCCCAGCGCGTTGTTCCACACATACAGCTCGGTCTGCGTGCAGTTGGCGGCGAAGCCTTCCCAGCGCACGCGGAGTTCGTCGATGTCGGCGACCGGCTCGCTGATCACGAAGCGGTACACGTGCGTGGCCTCGCTGGTCGAGGCGACGGTGGGCGTGATGTAGCGGTTGGCATCGGTCGAGCCGCCCGTGGCGTTCGAGGTGGCGAGCGCCGTGTAGTTCGCCGCCGTCAGCGCGGTCGTGACCGCATTGGCGTTGGCGTTCACGTTGGTCCAGCTGGCCGTTGCCGAGCCCGCACCGAAGCGAGTCACGCCCGCGCCGCTGGCGAAGTCGTAGGTCGCGGCCGTGCCGGTCGCGATGCGGAACGGATTGCTCACGCCGATCGTCGTGTCGCCGTCGGTGGCCCGGGCCACGACGCGGACGAGTGCGGACGAGGCCTCGACCGCGGGCACCGTCCAGGCGTAGCTGCCCGAGTCGGGGATCGCGCTCGCGATCGGGGTCCAGCTCGTGCCGCCGTTGACCGAGTACGCCAGGTCCACGTTCGCGAGCGCGGCGTTGTTCGTGTCGCTCGCGTTCCAGCGGATCTGCTGCGTGGCCCCCTGGAGCCAGACCTCGTTGCCGCCCGGCTCGACCACATGCGCGGCTGGGAGCAGGTCGGTGTACCGCGGCACCTGCTTGACGATGCAGTGGATCGCGCCCGCTGCCGTGATGATGCTCGAGCACTGGATCGGCACGATCTGTACGCCGGGGCCAGCGGCCTGCTGCCACTTCGCGAGCGCGTCGGCGTCCTCGTCGTTGTAGGCCGAGTTGCCGCCTGCGGCCAGCTGCGTGCCGTAGCAGGGGATGAAGATCCGGTCGTTCACCCGGAACGCGTTGGCGTAGGTGAAGTGCGTGCCGGCGCCGTCGTTCCATGCCTTCGGACGGAAGACCTGGAAGCCCAAGCCCTGCATATAGGGCACGGCGTTGTTGGTCACGCTGATCGCGGTCGCGTTCGAGCCCGGGATGAACTCGCTGATGATCGCGGTGTCCTGGTCGACCATGTACATCCACATGTCGATGTGGCCAGTACCGTCGACGGAGAATGGCAGCTGCGGCAGGACATACAGCGTGTCGATCCCCTGGTAGGTGTCGTACAGCTCGCGGATGAGTGCGTCGTTGTGGCCGCCGGCAGTCGGGTTGTCCAGACTGACCAAGGCCGTGCAAAAGCCGCTGCGGTTGGGACCGGGCTGGAAGTTGCCGCCCGAGTAGTAGAGCCCCATGTCGAGCGTCGGCACGCCGAGCGTGGCGTCGCCGATCAGGGTCGGCAGGAAGTTGTCCGACGGGCGGTTGGGGTAGTAGTGGCTGTCGACGACAGCGAGCGTGCCGCCCTGGAAGACGAAGTGCGGGCCGTAGTCGCGCATCCAGATCGAGTTGCTCGGCTGGATGATGAAGACGACCTTGCTCATGTTCGCGCCGGCGGCGGTGAAGGCCGTGGTCGCGCTGTTCGCGGTCGTCTGGTTGGCCACGACGACGTAGGCGATCTCATCGTTCACGGTGCCGGCGGTCAGGCTCGACACGAGCGCCGTGACGACCGAGTTCCAGCTGTTGCCGTACTGATAGAGCACGCCGCGCGTGGGGCCGTACTCGGGCACCGAGCTGATGAGCGACGAGCCGACATCACCCGCGAGCCCACCGTCGGTCGCGCGCCGGATCGCGTAGGGCTCAAGCTTCTGGTTCGGGTCGAACGGCGTGCCGCCCTCGCGCACGCGGGTCAGGGTCGAACGGGCCTCGCGATCGTCCTGAACGGACGCGAAGGCAGCGTTCGAGGTGGCGAGAAGCGAGCCGGCGACGATGCCGAGCACGGTGATCGTGGTGGTGGTCATCTTTGGAAGGATCCGTCGGGAGCCTGATCGAGATCGAACTATGCTCACTTTAGGCAATAAGTCAACCCAGATCCCCCGATCGGAGCCAGCTCAGTGGTGAACCAGGGCGGACGTTCACGTGGTCGCGGATTGGCTCAATCAGGCTCCGTGCCCGGTCGCAAGCCGCCGGCGCCAGATCGATGCCGGTGACGTGGAGGCCACGCCATCAGCTGGGGGCTCGGACCGCCGCGGTCCCACGGCGTGTCGCCGCGCTCGAACCGCTCCTGCCAGAAGCTTGCAGCGGGGCCCTGCATGATCTGGTGGATACCGTATTTGTGTACCGTCGGCCCTTGCGATGGAACCATGACAAGACTCGGGCTCACTTTGTTTCGAAATGTGTCGAGCGGACGTCAGTTGGCATGTACGCGTCATAAGCTGCTGGTGATCTGAACCTCGTGGTTCTGCCGCAGGGTTCCACCCATCCCCTTTTCCGTGGAGGAATCATGCGTTTACTCGCCCCCTCGTGCCTTGCCGTCGCTGCTCTGTGCGCCCCCGCGTCCGCTGGCTTCGTGTCCGCCGCTGTGATCGATGACTTCTCAGGATCGGCTGGCCTGGGCTTTGGCCGCTCGGCCCTCAGCGGAGCTTCGCTGGCCGATGGATCGGGACTCATGGCGAACGGGGGCGCCTTCAGGTACCTGTTGGATTCGCCGGGCTTCGACGCCTCGGCGTACAGCGGCTTCTCGCTGAAGGTGGATGGCTCACTGGGAACCGGTGGCCTCTTCCTGAGCGTCATCGGTGCCGACCTCGCCTTCGTGGCGCTGGATGTCGACTTGGGCAGCACCATCAGCAATGGCCACGCATGGATCACCTTTGCCCAGATCGATGCGGTGGTCGGCCAGGACCCCGGAACCATCGCGGGGTCGCTGAGCAGCGGCTTCGGCTTCGCTGGCATCGGCATCTACACCACTGGAGACGCAGCCATCAGCGTCGATGACTTCGAGTTCCGTTCGTCGGCCGTCCCCGCTCCGGGCGCGATGGCTCTGATCGGGCTGTCTGGGGTGGCCTCGACGCGCCGCCGCCGCTGAATCATCCCCTGTTGAATCGTGTGCAAGCCCGCGGCCGGAGCGATCCGCCGCGGGCTTTCTCGTTCAGCGCCGACGATGGCGCACCAGCCCGCCCACCGCCAGCAGCGCGAGCGCGCCCGGTGCAGGCGTGAGCGTGAACCCCGTCATGTCGAAGGATCCGGTGATGTTTTGGCCTGCGAGCGACGCAGGAACCTGGAATCCAAGCTGGATGTTGCCGATGTTGGAGAAGATCGCCGCGTAGGTGCCGCCACCGAGCGAAACGATGTCGCTGCTGCCTTGGACGACGTTGAAGCTCACGAGGGTCCACGTGTTTGAGGCGATGAGCGTGCTCGAGACCACCGACGCACCTGGCGCGTTGGTCGGGGTGGCGAAACGGCCCGTGAGCGCGATCGAGTCCGGCAGGTTGTGGCGGAACCAGAATCCAACACTCGTCACGCCTTCATTGATCCAGTTGCCCACGTAGCCGCCGTTCGACGAGCCGTAGCTGGCTGCCGCACGCATGACGGTCGGGGGGAAGCCGCCGACGGTGGTGCTCGAGAGGTTGAATTGCCCGGTCACGTATGCCGCGTCCGACGGTCCGCCCGCTGCCGACCAGCCGAGCGTGGCGGTGCCGTTGAAGTTGCGCCAGTTAGCTGCGCCGCTCGCGAAGGTCTCGCTGAAGCCATTGATAGCGGCGAATGACGGGGAGGCGAGCGTAAGAACGATGCAGGAGGCGAGCGCGTGGCGGAACATCTTTGGGCCTTTCGTGAGGAGGGACGGAACGAACAACTGTAGGCCAGGAATTGGCTGGGACAAGGTCGAGTGAGGTGGAAGCGCTGGCCACGGTGCCCCGCTCACCCGGCCCAGTCCGACAGCAGCGCGTCCAGATCCGCGCCATCGTCCGCGCCCTCGCCGTCGAGGTCGGCGCGCCGCACCGGCAGGAGCTGCACCAGCTGCGCTACGGGATCGACGCCCGGGCAGGCCGTATCCTGCAACCGCGTAGCAGGGAACCCGCCCATGCTCCGCGGTGCCCGAGCGCAACCTGAGGACCACCTGCAAGAGAGACATGGAGAACATGCCCATACGCGTTGAAGGTTGTAGCTTCGTTGGATCGCTGATGCGGCATGCTTCCGACCTGCAGGAGCACCCTTCACCCGGTTGGGTCCGGCACAGCCCTACAGTCCGCGGAGAGCTCCTTGAATCACGCCTCGCCACGGTGCTTGTCCTTGCGGCCAGTGTCTGCGGTTCCTGCGGAACAGTTTCCCAGTCGCCAGCGCGTGGTGGCGCACCCGCGGGATCGATTGATCCTCCCGTCGCCATGGAGCGCGTGACGGTCGTCAAGAGCCCGCATGGTGAGCGCCGCGATGAGTACTACTGGCTGCGCGATGATCACTCGGAGCGCAAGAGCGACGAGGTGATGGGGTACCTGCGGGCCGAGCAGGCCTACACCGAGGCCATGCTCGCGCGCCTGGCGCCGCTGCAGTCGCGGCTGGCCGGCGAGTTCCGCGCCCGCATCGCCGAGGATGACAGCACGCCACGCCAGTTCGATCACGGATGGTGGACATGGACGGCCTTTGCCCAAGGCGACGAGCAGCAACGATGGATGCGCTCGCGCGACGGCGGCGCGGGTGCGGTGATGCTCGACGGCAACCAGCTCGCCAAGGGCCACGACTATTTCCGGGTGGGCGATGTCGAAGTGAGCCACGACAACACGCTCATCGCCTGGACCGAGGACACCGTGGGTCGTCGAGGTCACGAGTTGCGCATGCGCGACTTGTCGACCGGGAAGGATCTTGCCGATCGCATCCCGGGAACGCTCGAATCGGTCGTCTGGGCGGCTGACGGGAAGAGCATCTTTTACATGCGGCAGGATCCTGTGCTGCTGCAGAGCGGCCCGGTCTGCCGTCACGTGCTCGGCACGGACCCGTCGACCGACTCGATCGTCTACAAGGAAGCGGACGAAACGCTCTTCACCTCGATCGATGCCTCGCGATGCCGCACGCTGCTTCGGATCCAGATGGAGGGCTACGACACGAACGAGCTGCGCACGGTGCCGCTGGCCAACCCGACTGAAGCGCCGCGCGTGGTGCTGCCTCGGACCGCCGGCGTGCGCCACTACGCCGATCGGCTCAACGGCAACTGGCTCATTCGCACGAACCTTCAGGCGCGCAACTTCCGAATCGCCTTGGCGAGCGATGCCGACCTGGCCGACCCCGCCCGCTGGCGCGATCTCGTATCGCACCGCACCGATGCCGCGATCGACGATGCATCGCTCTTCGAGCAGGGCGTGGCGGTCGCCGAGCGCGTCGAGGCCAACGCTCGCGTGCGCATCGTGCCTTGGTCGGGTGGCGAGGGCCGTCTGATCGCGACCGATGAGGCCGCTTGCACGATGACCCTGGGCGACAACCCGGATCCCGCGAATCGCTGGGTTCGTGTGGAGTACGGCTCGATGATCACGCCACAGCGCACGATCGATGTCGACCTGGCCACCGGTGCGCAGCAGGTCCGCAAGGAGCGCACCGTGCACGGCTACGACCGGTCGCGCTACGCCAGTGCACGCCTGTGGGCGCCGAGCCGCGACGGCAAGCGCATCCCGATCTCGATCGCCTGGCGAAGCGATGCGTGGGCGCACGATGGAGCGCATCCGGCCTTGCTCGAGGCGTACGGGGCGTATGGCTACGCGAGCGATGCGCGCTTCGACCTGCCGGGCGTGTCGCTGATGGACCGGGGCTTCGCGCTCGTCACGGTGCATGTGCGTGGCGGCTCCGACCTCGGGCAGGACTGGTACGAGGATGGCCGGCTGTTCAGGAAGCGCAACACCTTCAACGATTTCATCGATGCCACCGATTGGCTCGTGCGTGAACGGTGGGTCGATGCCAAGCGGGTCTTCGCCAGCGGCGGATCGGCCGGTGGGCTGCTCATGGGGGCGATTGCCAACATGGCGGGAGACCGCTACCGCGGCATCATTTTGGGCGTGCCCTTCGTCGACGCGCTGACGACCATGCTCGATCCATCGATCCCGCTCACGACCAACGAGTGGACGCAGTGGGGCAACCCGATTGAGTCACGCGAGGCCTACGAATACATCCTGTCGTACTCGCCCTACGACAACATCGCCGCCAAGCCGTATCCCGCCATGCTCGTCACGACCGGGCTCTGGGATTCGCAGGTCGGCTACTTCGAGCCGGCCAAGTTCGTGGCCCGCCTGCGTCGCGTCAAGACCGACCGGGAACCGCTGCTCTTCGACATCGAGATGGCCGCCGGCCACGGCGGGCGCACTGGGCGCTTCGATCGCTTGGCGCGTGTTGCGCGCGAGCAGGCTTTTGTGCTTGACCTCGCCGGCGTCAACAAGTGATTCAACCTCGGCAGTTGGTGCCGCACTCGCGTTCGTGCACGGCTACCCTTCCCGACAGAACCTTCCAAGGAGATCCGTACCTTGACCACCATGACTGCACCAAGCAAGTGCCCCTTCGCGGGCGGATTCGTCAAGAACACCGCACAAGGTCCCGCCAATCGGGACTGGTGGCCGAGCGAACTCGACCTGTCCGTGCTCGCGCGCAACTCCTCGAAGTCCGACCCGATGGGCGCGGGCTTCGACTACGCC
>SYIB01000078.1 GCA_005798965.1 Planctomycetia bacterium | reverse complement strand
GTTCGCCGGTGATGTCACGATCGAGGCGGCCGAAAACGATGCCGAGTACGCCGAACTGACGGTCACTCGCAAGGCCGTGCATGGGATCGGCCGCAACGGCGAGGCCGAAGCCTCGATCGGCCAGGTCCGTCAGGACCTTTCAGTCACGCAGCCCTCGGCCGAGCGCACGCTCATGCGCATCACGGGGATCACCGGCCATGCCGAGCCCTGGTACCCGCGCGGCGATGTCGACCTCAAGGTGCCGCGCCTCGGCGCCGTGCGCATCAAGACCACGCGTGGGCATGTGTGGGTCTATGGAAGCCGTGACCGCATCGAGATCGACGGCAGCGGCGGTGATGTGCGCATCATCACGGACTTCCCGTTCTCCGCCGACTGCCGGGTGATCAACGAGGATGGCGACATCGATCTGCGCCTGCCTGAGCGCTCGGCGGGCACGTTCGATCTGGTGACGATGCGAGGCACGGTCAAGACCAGCATCGCCAAGGGCGAGTGGAAGGACCTGCCGGGACAGTTCAGTGACCACGACTCGGTCGTCTCGATGCTCAATGGCGGCCGCAATCGCGTGCTCCTGCGCACCGTCGACGGCAACATTCGCATCAGCGTGGACGACCACCCGTACGAGGTCGGTCCCTACATCATCGATCCCTGACCACCGGGCCGCTGCCCCGACGCATCACCCCGCCAGCACCGCGAGTCGCTCGCAGGTCTCGTGGATGTTCGCGCGGCTGTTGAAGGCGCTGATCCTGAAGAAGCCTTCGCCGCAGGATCCGAAGCCCGCGCCGGGCGTGATGACGACCTGCGCCTTCTCGAGCAAGAGATCGAAGGCCTGCCATGAGGGCAGGCCCTTTGGACACTCGGCCCAGACGTACGGGGCGTTCGTGCCGCCCCAGCATCGCAGGCCGAGTCCCTGAACCGCTGTGCGCAGCAGCGCAGCATTGGCCAGGTAGAAGTCGGTCAGCGACTTCACTTCGCGCTGCCCCTCGTCGGTGTACAGCGAGGCTGCCGCGCTCTGCACCGGCCAGGACACGCCGTTGCTGCAGGTGGCCCACCGTCGCGACCAGAGCCGATGCAGCGGCACGCGCTCACCGGTGGAGGTCGTACCCATCAGTGACTTCGGGCAGACCGTGTAGCCACAGCGCAGGCCCGTGAATCCGCCGTTCTTCGAGAAGCTCCGGAACTCCATCGCGACCTCACGAGCACCGGGGATCTCGTAGATCGAGCGCGGTACCGCCGGATCGCGCACATAGGCCTCGTAGGCCGCATCGAAGAGCAGGATCGTGCCGTGGCGGTGCGCATAGGCGACCCACGCCTCGAGCTGCGCGCGTGTCGCGACGGCACCTGTCGGGTTGTTGGGGAAGCACAGATAGGCCACGTCCACGGCTTCGCTCGGCGGTTCGGCGACGAACCCGTTGGCGGGCGTGCCGGGGAGGTAGGCGAGCCCTTGGTAGCGGCCGCCCTCGAGTGCTGGACCGGTGTTGCCGGCCATCACGTTCGTATCGACGTAGACCGGATAGACCGGATCAGGCACCGCGATGCGGTTGCCGCTGCCAAGGATCTCGAGTGCGGCGCTCGCGTCGGGCTTGGAGCCGTCGCTGAGGAAGATCTCGTCGTCGGCGATCTCGATGCCGCGCGAACGGAAGTCGCCATGGGCGATTGCCGTGCGCACGAACTCGTGGCCGGTCGCCGGTCCGTAGCCCTTGAAGCGCTCGTGCGTCGCCAGATCATCGACGGCGGCATGCAGCGCCTTGATCACCGCCTGCGGAAGTGGCTCGGTCACGTCGCCGATGCCGCAGCGGATGATCCGTGGCGCGAGCGCTGGATGGGCCGCGGCGAAGCCCTGTACGCGCCGTGCGATCTCGGGGAACAGGTAGCCAGCCGACAGCTTGAGAAAGTGTTCGTTGATGCGTGCCATGGAGTGGTGGATTCAGGAGGGCAGGATGACGGTCGTGGCCTTTGCCGGTGGGATGTTGGCCATGACCACATCGCTCGTGCGTGAGCAGCCAGCCAGGACGCGATCCTCGATGGCAGCAAGCGGGGCATCGCCACGCAGCGCTCCCCGGCGATCGCGCAACGTGCGTGCACCGACGTAGGCGAAGTAGCGCAAGGAGCCCGCGGGACGGATGAGCGCTCGCAGCTGCACCATGATCCGCTCGACCAGCTCTGGCGGGAAGTTGTTGAAGGGCAGGCCGCAGACCACGTGGTCGAATCCCGGCTCAAGCTTCGCTTCCTCGATCGGGGCATTGATCAGGATGACTTCGGCGGCCTGGTCCGGGTTGGCGCGCTTCCACGGCTGCAGGATGTCGGCGTCGAGCCTGACGCAGAAGTCCTTCGAGAGTTCGACGATGACGAGCCGGTCGCCGGGTCGTTTGGCAGTCAGCAGGGCGCGCGTGAAGGGGCCCGTTCCCGGCCCGACCTCGAGCCATCGCTGCGGCGCTCCGGTAGCGATGCCGTGCACCATCGTCCGGGCGAGCGCCGGCGATGACGGCATGATCGAACCGGTGTTCCTGGCGTCCCGGAAGAACTGGCGCAGGAAAGTGAGCATGGGGTAGGCGATGCTATCGAGCCGCGTGATCAGGCAGGGCCGATGGCCTGCAGGGACTCATGCCCAGTCATGGCCAGCGCTGCGCCCGCGAACACCTGGCCGATCTGCTCGAGATCCTTGAGCGAACAGAGTTCGACGGTGGTGTGCATGTAGCGGATCGGCAGGCTCACGAGCCCGCAGGGGATGCCGCCATTGCGCGTGAAGATCGCGTCGGTGTCGGTACCGCTGCGTCCTGCCGTGGCCGAGCGCTGCATGGTGATGCCCTGTGCCACGGCGGACTCGGCGAGCATGCGCGTGCAGGCCGCATGGACTGGCAGTCCCACGGCGAGCTTCGGACCGCCGCCGAGCTTGAAGTGCCCGTGCTGGGCATGGCTGATCCCGGGGCTGTCGGTGGCGTGACCGACATCGGTCACGAAGGCCAGATCGGGGGCGAGGCTCTGCGCGATCATGGCTGCACCGTGCAGTCCAACTTCCTCCTGCACCGTGCTCACGGCGACGACCCGCACCTTGAGCGTGCTGCGCTCGGCATGCACAAGCCGAAGCGCCTCCGCCGCGGCGAAGATGCCGATGCGGTTGTCGAGTGCCCGAGCCACCAGCAGACCCTCGCCCATGGCCATCGGTCCGTCGGCGAACACGCCCGGATCGCCGATGTTCAGGCGCGCAAGCGCGGAAGCCTGGTCCTTGGCGCCGACATCGATGAAGAGCTCGTGCAGCTTGCGCACCTTGCCTTCGGATGACTTGTCCTGCAAGTGGATGGCGGTCGCCCCAATCAGGCCGGTCACAGGCTCGGTCACGCCGGGCACGCTGCTCTGGAAGCGGATGCGCTTGCCCACGATGCTCCCGGCATCGATCCCACCGATCGCGCGGCAGTACACGAAGCCCTGCGCATCGACATGGTTCACCATCAGTCCGATCTCATCGCAGTGACCGCAGATGGCCAGCGTCCGTGATGCACCGGCTGGCTCGATCGCCGCGAAGCAGTTGCCGTGGGCATCGCTCCAGACGCGGTCGGCGAACGGCTTGACGTACTCCATCCACAGCCGCTGGCCTGGCCCTTCAAAGCCGCTGGGCGTGGGCGTTTCGAGCAGTCTGGTCAGGAACGAAAGGCTCTCGGTTCGCATGGGGCACGCATCGTAATGTGGGCGCGCGCAACCACCCTGAAGACGACACCGCCGCATCAGGCGAGCCGCTGCGCGGTGGGCTCGGTGACTGCTGCGGCGGGCGTGCGCCGTGTGGAGACATCACGGCGCGATCCAGGAGGAGAAAGAGACTGAACGACGCAACGAAACAGGGAGTCAGGAGCTCAGGCGGAACCCGGGCGCCGTCGGGGCGCCCCGTTGGGTCCGGGCCTCGTACGGGTGCGGTCAAGGTGGCGGATGTGCTGACCGAGGCGCCGCAGCAGGCGGCGCAGGCGATCGAGTGGTTGTTCGGCGGTCGAGCGCGGCATCGGGACCTCCTAGTGAGTCCCCCCATCGACTGAAGTCCATACGCACGCAAGAACTGGGCTGTTCAGGCATTGTGCGTCTGGGTGGCTACATTTCCAAGATGTTCACAGCACTCTCCGTGTCGCCTGCCCTTGCTGCCTTCGTGACATCCGGCACGGTCGACCTGCCGCGCCTGCCTGCCTTGAGCCCGGATGGCTCGCAGATCACCTTCACGTGGCGTGGAGATCTTTGGAAGGTGGGTGCGCAAGGCGGTGCAGCCACGCGGCTGACCAGCAACCCTGCCGATGACGCCGAGAGCGCCTGGCTGCCCGATGGCTCCGGCATCGTCTTCACGAGCGATCGCGAGGGCGGGCCGAATCTCTGGTTCATGCAGCCCGATGGATCGGGCCTGCGTCAGGTCACCACGCTCGATGCCTCCTCGATGCGCCTCACCGGCATCGGCGATTCGCCTGCTGGCCGTGCGGCCTACTTCGATGCGTTCCTCGAGGGCGATCTCTACCGCAGCCCGCGTTCGTACATGGTCCCGCTTGCCGGCGGCGAACCACGCCGTGTGCATGATGCCTTCGGTGCCAACGCACGCCCGTACGCAGATGGATCCATCGTCGTCTTCGAGCGCGGTGGCAGCGACTGGTCGCGTCGGCACTACCGCGGCCCGGACTCGCGCGACGTCTGGACCTTCAATCGTTCCGCCGAGCCATCGAAGGCGTATGCGCGCCTGACCGATTGGGCAGGCAACGATGGGCATGCCTTCTGGACTGCGCCCGCGACGGTCGTGTTCCTGTCTGATCGCAAGGACGACACGGTCAATCTCTTCCGCCGCATGCCGATCGGTGCGGTGGAGCAGCTCACGAGTTTCAAGGGCGAGGATGTCAAGGACCTCGCCGTCTCGGCTGATGGATCGAAAGCGGCGTTCACCGTCTGGGACCGTCTTTACACGCTCGATCTCTCGGGTGGTGGCCAGCCTCGGCTCGTGGCCGTGACGGCAACCGAGGACGCTGGCGACCTTTTCGAGCAGAAGTCGGTGGCCTCGCTCGCGTCTGAAGCGGCACTCAGCCCCGATGGCAAGGTGATGGCCGTGATCGCCTTTGGTGATGTGTGGGTCAAGGGCACCGACAGCAAGGTTCCTGCGCGTCGCGTGACCGATTGGCCAAGCCGCGAGAAGGACATCGCCTGGAGTGCTGACAGCCAGACGCTCTACTTCACGAGCGACCATGCCGGGACCGAGGACCTCTGGCAAGCGACGGTCACCAAGACGCGCGACGATGTGAAGAAGAGCTTCGAAGCGGCGACCAAGCCCATCGAGCAGCCCAAGCCGACAGAGCCTGCCCCCGCTGATGCGGCCAAGCCCGCGGATCCGGCAGCGGCGCCGGCCGATCCAAAGCCGACCGAACCCGCCGCCGCAGAACCCAAGCCCGCGGAACCCAAGCCCGCGGAACCTCAGCCCGCTGAGCCCACGGCTGAACCTTCCAAGGCCGTCGAGCCTGCGAAGCCCGATGCCCCCAAGGACGACGCGAAGCCCACCGACAAGAAGGACGAGAAGAAGCCCGAGGAGAAGAAGGACGAGCCGAATCGCTGGCCCGATGCCGTTGCGTTCGAGGTGACGGCGCTCCTGCAGGATCCGGCGCAGGATCGCCAGATCGTGCCGAGCCCCGATGGAACGCGGCTGCTCTTCCGTCGCAACCAAGGCGAGCTCTGCATGCTGGACCTCGCTACGAAGGCCGTCGCCGTCGTGCAGCCTGGGTGGGATTCCGGCCTCGAGTACGTGTGGAGCCCGGACTCGACGGCGGTCTGCTTTGCGCAGTCGGACATGGACTTCAACAGCGATCTCTGGATCGTGCCGAGCGACCTCTCCAAGCCCGCCGTCAACATCACGCGTCACCCTGACAACGATGGCCGCCCGCGCTTCTCTGCCGATGGCAAGGTGCTGGCGTTCCTCAGCGAGCGCACGAATGAGGAGCTTGATGCCTGGTACGTCTTCCTTGACCGCTCGCTCGAGTCATTGCCCAAGCACGAGCTCGAGCAGTACTTCAAGGATGCCGGTGAGGCTGCCAAGAAGCGAAAGCCGCTCGCAGCCAAGGCCAAGGACAAGCCCGCTGATGCACCGAAGGCCGACGCAAAGACGGAACCCACGGCCGAAGCGAAGGCTGACGCCAAGCCTGAGCCCAAGCCCGAGCCCGCTGTGCCCGCCGTTGCAGACGCGTCCAAGCCCGCTGATGCAGAGCCCAAGAAGGACGAGGCCAAGAAGG
>SYIB01000077.1 GCA_005798965.1 Planctomycetia bacterium | reverse complement strand
CCTTCGGCGAGGACTCAAACGTCGCGCCCCCCGCTTCAGCCGTTCCGTGACGGCTCGCCGCGGCAGACCTGCACCAGATCGGTCCTCGAGATCGGCTTGAGCGCAAAGCCGTCGCAGCCGGCGGTACGGGCCCGTTCACGGTCAGCGCCAAGCGCTGCAGCCGTCAGCGCCACGATGCGTGACCTGCAGCCCTTGGCGCGAATGCGTCGGGTCGCCTCGATGCCATCGATCCCGGGCAACTGCAGATCCATCAGGATCACATCCGGGCTGTTCTGCGCATCGACCGCATCGACGGCGGAGAGGCCATCATGACGCACCTCCACGGTCGCACCAGCCCTGACCATCATGGTGGAGAGCAGTCGTGCCGAGTCGATGCTGTCCTCGACCAAGAGCACGCGCACACCCGCCAGCGGCTGGTTGGATGATTTGGGCGCACTCACGAGCTGGGTGGCGCCACGCGGTGCGGCATTCAGGGCGGAGTGCAGGGTGAACGTGCTGCCGAGCCCCGGCGTGCTTGCTACATCGATCCGCCCGCCGAGCAGGCTGGCGATTCGGGAGCTGATCGCAAGCCCCAAGCCCGTGCCGCCGTGCTCGCGCACAAAGTCACGGTCGAGTTGGCTGAAAGGCTCGAACAGGCGCCCCATCTGATCCGGGGGGATGCCCTTGCCGGTATCGGTGACGGCGACCCGCAGCGCGATGCCCTCGCCACGCGGCTCGGTGGCCGCCGCGATCGTGATCGATCCTCCCTTGGTGAACTTGACGGCGTTGCCAACCAAGTTCAGAAGCACCTGGCGGATGCGCGTGGAGTCGCCGAAGACCCGGTCGTGCGACGCCTGCACGTCAAGCCGGAGCGCGAGCGAGTTCCCGCGCGCACTGGCGTTGACTTCCATCAGGTCGCGCACGTCGCGAAGCAGGCCGATCAGCGAGAACTCGCGCTGGTCGATCTCCATGCGGCCCGCCTCGATCTTGGAGAGATCGAGCAGGTCGTTGAGGATGCGCATCAGGTGGTTGCCGTTGCGCACGATCGTCTCGGCGGCATCAGCCCACTCCTCGCGCCCAAGATCCGGATCGCGCAGGAGTTCCGCATAGCCCAGCACTGCGGTCATCGGCGTACGGATCTCGTGCGAGATGTTGGCCAGAAAGTTCGACTTGGCCATGTTCGCGGCCTCTGCACGTTCGCGAAGCGCGCGCTCGATCCGCTCGGCGTCCTGCAACCGACCGACCATCGATTCCAGGTCCTTCAACTGCAACGCCATCGCCTCGAGCACCATGGCGTAGTCAGCGCTCGCATCGTGCGGGGCGTAGTCCTGGATGCCGACGGGCCACGACTCGATGGACGAAAGCCCCACCACCCGAGGGCTGCCCACGAAAACGATCGCACCATCGCCGACGCGCACAAACTGTCCACGCAACTGCAGCGGCGAACCGCGCAACTGAAGCAGGACGACATCACCGATCGCACACTCCACATCGGCGAAGGTGCCCAGCACGGGCCGTACCCCTTCGAAGAGTTCGAAGAAGGACCGCCCCTGCGCCTGCTGAAGCACCCTCCGCAGGCTGCGGCCCACCACCAGGATCTCGCCAGCGGCGCCGATCCTGACGTGGAACGGGAAGAGCTCGTCGATGAGGTCGCGCATGGTGATCCGTCACGCCGCCTTGCTGGCCAAGACCCTGAAGGAATCCGCAGGCGCACCCGCATCCTTGGATGCCAACTGCTCGACCTTGACTGACTCGCCGAACAGCGTGCCGATCCCCTCGATCAAGCCCATGACGAACGGAGCCAGACCTGGCCGGTGGCTGTGATAGTCAACCACGACGGCAGCACCGTCTGTACGGACCTTGAATGATGGAGGCTTGAGATCCGGAAAGCTGATCGCGATGCGGGCATGCATGGCATCGAGCGTCGCAAGCAGCTCATAGGTGCTGCCTCCGCTGGCCAGCATGATCTTGCCCCATGGTCCCCGCTTGGCGTAGGCGACCCAGTAGATGCCGAAGGCATGCAGCAGGTCGGGCAGTGGTGCCTGCAGGTGCTCAGACAGCGCACCCGCGAGCGCGTAGGTGACCTCGTCCGGGTACTGCTTCATGGTGATGAAGGCGGGATCCAGGATGCCGGCCTTCTCGCGCACGACAGCCCACGTCTCCGAACCGAATCGTTCGGTCACGAGCGCCTCAAGTGCTTGGTTCACCATCCCATACATGGGTGGTCCTTTCTCGGCATGGGCCGAAACCACGTCATCTCGCGATCCATGCGTCATCTGCCAGCGGTCGAACTGGAGAGACGCCAATGAAGTGAGCCTACCCGCGCCCCAAAAAGGACCGGAGGGCACCCAAACGGGTGCCCTCCGAACTCGAATCCTCAGGACTGGCGCGGGTTACGGGCAGGCTGTGCCGAAGACCGCCAGCAGGGCGCCAAGGTCGGCACCATCGGTGATACCGTCGCCGTTCATGTCGCCGCCAGCATCGGTGCCGAACGACGCCAAGAGCGTGCCAAGGTCGGCACCATCGCGGCTGCCGTCATTGTTGAAGTCGCCATCGCACGCGCTGCCTTCGGGACCGCTGATGTTCAGCGAGCCGATGACCGTGGTGGTCGCCGTCGAGCTGAACTGGCCCATGCAGATGTAGTACGTGGTGCCAGCCACCAGGTCCTGCGTCAGCGGGAACCCGGCGTATGTGCCGGTTGCGCCGTTGTTGGTGGCATCGATGAAGCTGGCAAGGTTCGCAGTACCGCCGCTGGAGCACAGTGGAGCATCATCGTTGTAGGCGATCGTGTTGAAACGCGAGCCCGCTCCCGGGCACGTCGTCCCGATCGCCAGCATCGTGTCACCATTCGCGCCGCAGGTCTTGATCGCGAACTGGCCAGTCGCCGTGGGCGTGAAGGCAAACCACAGCGACTTCTGGATCGTCGCCGTGGTTGTGTCAGCCAAGTTGCTCTGCACGACCTGAGAGCCGTTGTTGCCAACGCCCGTGTCAAACGCGTTGTCGCCGTAGCCGGCGACCACCGCATTCACGCACGCACCGATCGGAGGCGCCGTCACCGCGACGCTGACCGAGGTGGTCAGACCGCTCGAGGCGCTCGAACCACCTGCGACCACATACACCGGCACGCCGGCGGTCAGGAGCACGGTGGCGGACGAACCCAGTCCACCGCAGGCCGGAGCGCCGCACGCGAGCTGGCTCGCGAATGCATCGCAGCCCGACATGACGGCAACCTGCACGCCAGCGCCCGAGACGCAACTCTCGAACGTGTACGAACCCGAATCGACGGGGGTGAACTTGTAGTAGTTCGCGCCGTCGATCGTTCCGCAGGACAGCGACAGATCCGCAGCGTCAGCGCGGTACGGCTTGCTGTTGGCACCGTTGGCGATGGTCGGGTTGGTCGCTGCGCACGGGTCATACGCCGGCGGCGGGCCGCCAGTGTTGCCAGCGACGATCGACGTGCTCGCAATGTTTTCCCACGCGTAGTCGACCAGCGTGCGGGTCGGGCCGACGGTGCTCGTTCCCTGCGGGCCCATCGCGAAGCGCATCCAGCCGTAGTGGGTGGTGCCTGCGGAGGACACGAAGCGGAAGCCGATCATGTTCGTCGAGCTGTACTGCCAGCCGGCAGAGGCGGTTGCATACACGTTGGCCGTGCTCACGTTGTAAGAACCAGCGCTTCCGATCACGGTTCCAGCGGCGATGTTGCCGGCGGGACCCGTGGTCTGGCCGGGCTGGCGCAGCTGGCCGCCACCGGTCGAATTGAAGAAGTTCATCCCGCCCGCGGTCGAGTACGGATTGACATCCCAGCCCGGAACGCCGGATCCTGGGCCGTTGCTCAGTTGGCCGGT
>SYIB01000076.1 GCA_005798965.1 Planctomycetia bacterium | reverse complement strand
TGGCGGCGCTTCGGCCGTTCCTCGAGGGCGGTCTGGATGGCCAGCTCGGTGGCGTGCTTGCACCGACGCTCGTCCTCTATGGCGCCGAGGATCGCGTGACCGACCCCAGCATGGCCAAGGTGTTCGGTGATGGGATCCGTCGGAGCACCGTGGTGCTCGTACCGGATGCGGGGCATGTCCCCTTCTCCGATGCGCCGGAGGCGGTCCGTGGGGCGATGCAGCAGTTCCTGGATGCGCCGCGGGAGCAGTGATGCCGTTCGTGCCGTGACGCTTGTTGTGAGCGCGAAGGGATCGATACCGCCGATGAGCCCTCGCGAAGCCCACCTCGATCTCGATTGAATCGTGTCAAGGCGCGCCCTCGCGCTTGGCGGCCACCGACCACGGACTACCATCCGATCGTGCTGGTTTCGCTTGCCATGGTCGTGTGCTGCGTTGGTGCGGATGGAGCGCTCCCCATCGCCGAGCAAGCACGCCGACTCATCGCCGAGCGTTGCCTGAAGTGCCACGGCGGCGTGCGCGAGCGGGGACAACTCAACCTTCACGGAGCGGAACGAGCCAGTCGCCCTGCGGCCAGCGGCATTCGCGCCATCGTGCCCGGCGATCCGGCAGCGAGCGAACTCTTGCGGCGCATCGCCGCGAGTGACCCTGATGATCGCATGCCACCCGATGGCCCGGCGCTGACCCAAGCCGAGCGTGAACTGCTTCACGCGTGGATCGCCGCAGGCGCACCCGAGTCGCCCCACTGGTCCTTCGTAGCTCCGGTGGCGCCGAATCGGCCGCCTGAAACGGCTGATCCTTGGTGCCGGCAGCCGATCGACGGGTTCATCCTGAACGGGCTGCACCAGGCGGGGCTTGAACCATCTCCGGAAGCCGATCGAGCGACGCTCTTGCGCAGAGCATCGCTCGACCTGATCGGCCTGCCTCCGACCGAAGCCGAACTCGCGGCGTTCGCGACCGACGGTGCCCCGGACGCCTATGAGCGAGCGGTGGATCGGTTGCTCGCGAGCCCGCACTACGGCGAACGCTGGGCCGCCCCGTGGCTCGACATCGCTCGCTATGCGGATACGCAGGGCTATGAGAAGGACGGTCACCGCACGATCTGGGCATGGCGTGACTGGGTCATCGAGGCCCTGAACGCGAACATGTCGTTTGACCGGTTCACGCGCGAACAGCTCGCCGGCGACCTGCTCCCCGATGCCGGCGAGCGCACACGCGTGGCCACGGCATTCCACCGCAACACGCTCAACAACACTGAAGGCGGCACGGACAACGAGGAGTTCCGCATGGCCTCGGTGATGGATCGAGTGGCCACGACCTGGAACACGTGGATGGGCCTGTCGATGCAATGCGCGCAGTGCCACTCCCATCCCTACGACGATCTGGCGCATGCCGACTACTACCGGTTCATGGACTTCCTGAACCAGCAGGTCGATGCCGACACTGATGACGAAGCGCCGAACATGGCGGTGACGACCGCGCACGGGGCGACGAGCGTTCCGGTGCTGCAGGAGTTGCCGGCCGATCAGCGTCGCACGACGCACCGCCTCGATCGTGGGGCGCTGACCTCGCCTGCCGAGGCCGTCGAGGCCGGGACACCCGCCGCGCTGCACACCTTCGACGCAGACTGGCCGCGCGATCGCCGCGGCATGGCCGAGTGGCTCGTTGCCCCATCGAACCCGCTCACCGCGCGCGTGATCGTGAATCGTGCGTGGGAGTCGCTCTTCGGAACCGGCTTGGTGGCTACGAGTGACGATTTCGGCGTGATGGGCGACGCACCCTCCAACCCTGCCTTGCTCGATGACCTGGCCATTCGGTTCCGCGATGGCGGCTGGGACATGAAGCGCCTGCTGCGCGAACTCGTGCTGAGCAGCACCTACCGGCAATCCTCGGTGCGTGCCGGAGCTGGCATCGAGCGCGACCCATCCAATCGACTGTTGTGGCATGCACCGCGCCGCCGGCTCGATGCCGAGGCGATCCGCGACAGTGCGCTGCTCGTGTCTGGACTGCTCTCGCGAACCATGGGCGGCCCACCCGTCATGCCACCGCAGCCCGACGGCATCTGGAACGTGGTCTACAACGGCTCCCAGTGGACGACGAGCGAAGGCGAGAACCGGTACCGCCGCGCGATCTACACCTTCTGGCGCCGATCCGCGCCCTACCCCAGCCTGATGACGCTCGATGCCGTCGACCGGGCCACCTGCACCGTGCGTCGTGTGAAGACGAACACGCCGCTGGCGGCACTGGTCACGCTGAACGATCCGGCGTTCGTCGAGTGTGCGGTCGCGCTGGCCCGTTCGGTCGACGGGCTCGACCCAACCGTCGCGACCGATGCCATGTGGCATCGTGCGCTGCTGCGCGCGCCCTTGGAGACCGAGCGTGCCGTCCTGCGGTCGCTCTTCGAGAGCGAGTTGGCGCGATACCTGGCCACGCCGACCGACGCCACCGCAGTCGCCGGTGAAGGCGCCGAGCCTGCACGGTTGGCTGCGCTCACGAGCGTTGCCAATGCGATCCTGAACACCGACGAGTTCCTATGCCGCCCGTGATGCCCCACGACCTTCCGAGCCTTCACGCCATCACCCGGCGCCAGTTCCTCGGCGCGGGGAGCCTTGGTCTCGGCGCGCTGGCGCTCAGCGAACTCGGCGTGGCGGCACCCTTGATGGATGGAGCGATCGATCCCGCCGCCGTCCGAAGCCCGCACTTTGCCGGTCGTGCCAAGTCCGTCATCTATGTCCACCTCGCCGGCAGCCCATCGCAGCTGGAGCTCTATGACCACAAGCCGGAGCTGGCTCGGCTCCATGGCACGCCATGCCCCGACGAGTACCTCAAGGGCGAGCGCTTCGCCTTCATCAAGGGCCATCCCGAGCTGCTGCGCCCGCTGCACGGCTTCGGCAAGCGCGGGCAGAGCGGCATGGAACTCGGCGACCTGCTGCCGAACCTTGGTGGCGTAGCCGATGAACTCTGCCTCGTTCGCTCGATGCACACCTCGCAGTTCAACCACGCGCCTGCGCAGCTTCTGCTGCACACCGGTGAACCACGCTTCGGTTCACCGAGCATGGGAGCATGGGTGACCTACGGACTCGGCTGCGACAACCGCAATCTGCCGGCGTTCGTCGTGCTGGTGTCGGGGCAGACCCCCGACGCGGGCAAGGGCATCTGGGGCAGCGGCTACCTGCCGGGAGTATTCCAGGGCGTGCAGTGCCGCACGAGCGGTGATCCGGTGCTGTTCCTGAACGATCCCAAGGGCTTCGATCGGACCGGTCGCGCGGCCATCATCGCTTCCGTGAACGACCTGAACCGGATCACCGCCGAGCGATCCGGCGATCCCGAGACCGCCACGCGCATCGCGCAGTACGAACTTGCCCATCGCATGCAGCTCGCTGCACCCGAGGCGATGGAACTGGCACGCGAGGACGCTGCCACGCTTGAGCTCTACGGCGCCGAGCCCGGTGCATCGAGCTTCGCCAACAACTGCCTGCTGGCCCGGCGATTGGTCGAACGTGGCGTGCGCTACGTGCAGCTCTTCGACTGGGGCTGGGATGGCCACGGCACGAATCCGACCGATGACCTCGTGCACCAGCTTCCGGCCAAGTGCGGACAGGTCGATCGGCCGCTGGCGGCGCTGATCGCAGACCTGCGCCGCCTGGGGCTGCTCGACCAAACGCTCATCGTGTGTGGCGGAGAGTTCGGTCGAACGCCGGTGGCCGAGTTCCGCGACGGCAAGCGGGACTTTCTGGGCCGCGATCACCACCCACATGCCTTTTCGATCTGGATGGCCGGTGGTGGCACGCGCGGCGGCCATGTGCACGGGGAAACCGATGAACTCGGCTATCGCATTGCGCGCGATCCCGTCTCGGTTCGTGACCTGCAGGCCACCATCCTCCACCTGCTTGGATTCGACCATCAGCGCCTGACCTACCGCCATAACGGGCTCGATCACCGCCTCACGGGGGTGCAGGAGCCGGCGAGGGTGGTGAAGGAGCTGTTGGCGTAGGCGGGATTCGGCATCCAAGGTTCCGGTCCGCGCGAAGCCGTCGGACCATGAACCGCCTGCTCCCCAAGCCTTCGTTCCTCCTTGCCGCCCTGCTCACCTGCTCCCCGATCGCATCGGGCGCTGACGCGAACCTCGAGTTCGACGGCGGCACGCAGGGCTGGCAGACCGTGCTGGACGGCGTGATGGGTGGGCTGTCCACCGGTCGCATCGAGGCCGGCGATGGCGGCACGCTGCGATTCTCCGGCGAGCTCTCGCTCGAGAACAACGGAGGCTTCTCCCAAATTCGCACCTCGCTTCCACAGGGCACCTTTGAAGGCGCGACCGGGCTGATGTTGCGCGTGAAGGGCGACGGCCGGAACTACCAGTGCGACATCCGCTCGTCGCGGCTCCGGCTCATGGCCGGCGGCTACCAGCGTGTGTTCGCCACCAAGGCCGGCGAGTGGACCGAGATCGAGATCCCCTTCGGTGAGTGCGTCGCCAACAGCTTCGGTCAGCGCGTGCGCAATGCACCGTCGCTCGATCCAGCCTCCATCGAATCCGTGGGCATCACGCTCTCCGACAAGAAGGAAGGCCCCTTTGCGATCGAGGTCGACTGGATCCGCCCAACGGGCAAGTCGGCCGCTGCTGCACCGCCCAACTCCTTGGCGGCCGTTGCCACCAAGGCCAACCTGACCACGCTTCTTGCCCTGGTGAAGGCTTCCGGAATCGAGTTTCCGGCGAACACCCCGTTGACCGTGTTCGCACCGACCAACGAGGCCTTCGCCAAGCTGCCCAAGGACCAAGTCGAGTTCCTGACGAGCGCCAAGGGCAAATCCACGCTGCAAGCGATCCTCAAGCACCATGTGGTCGGCCAATCGGTCGGCAGTTCGTCGGTCCTCGAGCGGCGACGGCTCGTCGCGCTGTCGGGGCAGTCTTTGCCGATCGATTCCACGGCGCTGACCGTCGATGGTGCCCGCCTGGTCGCCACCGATGTCTCGTTCGACGGCGGACTGGTGCACGTGATCGACACTGTCATGCTGCCCGAATTGCGCAGCATCGAGCAGATCGTCGCCGAGGACGATCGGTTCGCAACGCTGCGTGCCGCAGTCGAGGCCGCAGGCATCGGCTCCCAACTGGGCAGCCGGAACCAAGGGCCCTGGACGCTGTTGGCGCCCTCAAACAAGGCGTTCGGCGCGATCCCAGCCGACGCGCTCAAGGCACTGCTTCAGGACCGCCCTGCCCTCACCGCCGTGCTCGTGGCCCATGTCCTGCCCACGGCCATCCGCCGCGAGGACATGCTGGCTCAAGGCTCTGCTCGCACGCTGATGGGAGATGGCAGCGTGGCCTTTGCGCTCGAAGCGGGTGCCATCACCGTCGCCGGGGCACGCATCGAGGTCGCCGACATCGAGGCAGCCAATGGCATCATCCACATCATCGATCGCGTGCTGCCCGCGCAGCCGACCGCCGCAGCGACGGTGGCTTCGTCACCCCAGCAGCGTTCTCGGCAAGCCGCGGCAATCCTTGAGCTGGCGATCGAGCGCGGCGTGCCCCGCTTCAACGCCGGTGATCAGGCATCCTGTGCGGCGCTGTATGAGCTGGCGATCACGTCTGTGGTCGTGCTCGGTGCAGACACACTCGGTGATGCTGCCACAGCCGAGCTCGCGGCTGCCCTCAAGAAGGGCGCCGAACATGAGGATGCAGCCGAGCGCGCCTGGGTCTACCGCCGCGCGATCGATCGCACGCTCGCCAGCATGGCTGAGTTGATGGCGCCTTCTGAGTGAGTCACCCAATGACCGTGCGCCGCATGCGCACGTAGTCCCAGACCACGAAGCGGTCGAGATCCTCGCCGCCCACGAAGAGCACACGCCCCCCGGTGGCCTCAGCCATCCGGTGAGCAAACTGAACATCTTCCTCGGTCTGTGACCACGATGGAAGCAGGAAGACGTTGATGACGATGCCTTCGGCCTTGCAGCGCATGGCCTCGCGCATCGTCTCGCGCTCCGTGCGCACATCCGGCGGGTAGAGCATCAGGAGGTCGCTGCCCTCGAAGTGTGCAGTCGGCAGACCGTCGGTGAGCAGAAAGACCTGCCGGTTGGGCGTGTTTTGTGCGGACAGCACCTGCCGTGCGAGCGACAGTGAGCGCTGGATGTTGGTGAAGTGCAGCGGCAGGTCGAACTCCGTGACCTGCGGATCGGACATGTTGGCCCGCAACCGGACCACCGGATCATTGATCGAGACGGGCTTGGGCATCATCTCGATGATCTCGCCCGAGGGGCGCAGCTTGGCCAGGGTGTACATCTCGATTGCCTGCAGGAAGTCGCCCGGGTACTCGCTGCGGATCAGGCCATCGAGCGCGAGCGCCATGCGCTTGCAGGCGATGTACTGACCGCCGTAGCGCATCGAACCCGACATGTCGAGGATGAGTGCGGTGGCGCAACGTGGAGTTCGCCGCGTTCGGTGCACGACGAGGTCGTCCTGCCCTGGCCGTGCCTGGCCCGTGCGCGCCACGGCATTCAGGATCGACTGCGGGACATCGAGGCCGGCCGGTGAATCGCCAAACTCGTAGGCACGCACCGAAGGGAGCTCGACCGATCCCTCGCGAGACTGCACACCCTCGTGACGGCCACGGCGTGCATCGGCAAGATCGGCAAAGATCGACGAGAGCAGATGACGCTGGTAGGTCCGCAGCGCCTTCGGCGAGGCGCGGTAGCCCTCCGGCGAGCGCTCCAGACCAGCTTCCTCGGCCATGCGCTTGAGGAGCTCATTGACCTGCCGCTGCATCCGATCCAGATCGGCCATCTGCTCCTCGGATGCATACTCCTTCAGCGCATCCATGTCGATGATGGCGGGCTTGGCATTGCGCAAGGCTTCCTCGATCTGCTTGAGCAAGCGATCGATGCGCGCCAAGTCCTCTTTCACGGCCTGGGCGCCTGGAACATCGAGGGGCTCTGATCCCGTGAAGGTGTAGTCAGAGGCCAATTGCTCGACCGAGAAGCGCTCGCGCAGCCGCGCGATCGCGCGCATGAGCGAGCGCGATGCCTCGCTGCCATCCGGAATACGGCGATAGATGCGCTCGAGCTGCGCGAGTTGGCCATCGGCGAGCGCGATCGGCAGCCGCTCCGCGACCGCCGGCGGGATCTCGACGCGACGAGCCGCGTCGTCATAGGCGGCCGCAGCATCCTGTTGCACGCGATCGGTCGAGTAACGCTCCAGGATGCGCCGCTTGCGCTCCTCGAGCATCGCCTTGAGCGCATCCAAGCTCGGACCGAGCCCCTTGATCTGCGACGGATCCAAGCGGATCGCCTCAGCCAGCTCGCGGTCGGTCAAGCGCCGGCGCGTGCCGTAGGCCAGCATGTGCTCCATCATCGCGCTGGCAGCTTCGCCTGATGGCGGCTGGGTGGGCGATGGGAACTCCTCGGGGTCGTACCCGAGGTAGGTGTGCACAATGCCGCCGAGCGGTCCGGGCCGTGCGCGAGGATCGACGCCGCGTTCGCTCACGAGCCGGGCACCTCATAGGACACGCGCCCGTGGCGCTCGGTGCGCGAGACCTGGTCGGTGGCCCAGAGCCCGGCGAGCACAAACTCCACGCAGGACGCCCGCACCGCCGGGTTCGACGAAGCGTTGACTTCGAAGGCCTTCTGCCACGCCTCAGGAACCGAGGAGAGTGCGCGCTCATACGCGGCCGACGGCAGCATGTCGCCGACTTCCACCCGCACACCGGTTGCGAAGGTGCCCGCGATCGCCTCAAGCCCATGCGACTGGACATACTCATTGAACACCCTGCCGATGGCTTCGGCGACGATGGCCTCGATCGCCTGCCGCTCAGACATCTGGTGCGAGCCCATGAGATCCAGTTCCAGCTTGCCGACGGCGCTCGCACCGAGGTGCGACAGGTCGCTGATCCGCGGGACCGATGGGCGCTCGCCGAGCACGATGCCCCGGCGGCGGGCGTTGGCCACCATGGTGCGGTAGTTGGCGATGCCGAAGCGTGCGCTCACGCCGCTGGCCTGGTCCACGTAGCGCGATGCCCGGGCCACGCGGGAGATCTCTTCGCAGACTTCCTCCATGAAGGGCGGCACCAGCACCGGGTGCTCACCGCCCAGGTCCAGGCCGGCTTCCTGCCGCGTGATGTTGATGCCGAGCTCGCGCTCGTTCGGATAGTGCGTCTGCACCGTCGAACCGATGCGGTCCTTGAGCTGAGGGATCACCTTGCCGGAGCGGTTGTAGGTGCCGGGATTGGCGCTGAAGAGCACCAGCACATCCAGCTCGAAGCGCACCGGATAGCCACGGATCTGCACATCGCGCTCCTCGAGGATGTTGAAGAGGCCGACTTGGACCAGTTCATCAAGGTCCGGCAGTTCGTTCATCGCGAAGATGCCCCGGTGCTGACGCGGGATCAGGCCAAAGTGCAGCGCATCCTCGGCAGCCATGGAGGTGCCGGCGATCAGCTTGGCCGGATCGATCTCGCCGATCACATCGGCGAACTTGGTCCCGGGTGCCAGACGCTCGGCGTAGCGGTCCGAGCGGTGCCACCAAGCGATCGGCACGTCCGCGGGCGATCGCGATGCCAAAAGTTCGCGCCCCGCGCGAGTGATGGGTGCTTCGGGATCCTCGTGGACCGGGCAGCCGGGCAGGTCGAGGTACGGCAGCCACTCATCCAAGAAGCGTGGCAGCAGTCGCATGAGACGGCTCTTGCCCTGCCCCTTCTCGCCGAGGAACAGGATGTCATGCCCAGCGATGATCGCGTTGGCCACCTCCGGCAGCACGGTGTCGTCGTAGCCGACGATGCCGGGAAAGAGCGACCCTGCAGCGGACTCGCCACGCGCGGCGGCCGCGGCGAGCTCACGCACGAAGTTGTCGCGCAGTTCGTTCTTGACCGGGCGCGACTGCCACCCGGATTGGCGGAGCTCCTCAAGGGTGCGGATGGAAGGTGGTTGGCTGGAGGTGTCGGGAAGCATCGTCCGTGCCTTCGCAGGCGGTGCGCTCCCGGACGCACGGAAAGTACATCTGGCTCTGCCTACGCTTCCCCACTGTGACCGATGCTCAGGAACCTATCGCCTTGGTCTGGCATCGTTCGGACCTGCGCGTGCGTGATCATGCCGCCGTGGAGGCCGCTGCCAAAGCTGCGAACGGGCGCGTTTGCGGTGTGGTGTGCTGTGCGGATGATCCGTTTGGGATCGTCGATGTAGGGCGAGGGCTGTCGATGGCGCGGGCGAGCCATCGGCGTGTCGGGCACTGGTTGCAGGCGATTGATGGCCTGCGGAAGGACTGGCGCGCGATCGGGTCAGTGCTCTGCGTGCATCGGGGTGCGCCGGAGGACGTGATCCCTGCGCTCGCCGCCGAGCTCGGTGCGACCGAGGTGCACACTGCCCCGTGCCCAGCCCATGATGAACTCGCGCAGAATCGGCGGGTGGCGCGCGCGCTGAAGGCTCAGGGTGCACGGCTTGTGGTGCACGATGAAACCACGATGATCGCCGCGGCGGACCTGCCCTTTGCGATCGAGGAGTTGCCCGAGGTCTTCTCGAACTACCGGCGGCTGGTCGAGCGATCGTGTCGGACGAGGGAGCCCGTCGTGGAGCCGGCTGGCCTGCAGGTGCCAGACGATGTTCGAGCATCGGCGGAAGCCAAGGCCACCGCCACGCTGGCCAGCGTGGACTTGGACCAAGCGCGCGCCGCCGCGCTCCAGACCGATCCTCGTGCCGGGTGGACGGTCCGCGGCGATCGAGCAGCCGGCCTCGAGCGCCTGCGACAGTGGATTTGGCAGGATGACTGCTTGGCGCGCTACAAGGAAACGCGTGATGGATTGCTCGGCGCTGACTTCTCCTCGCGTCTGTCGACGTGGCTCGCGCCTGGAACGATCTCGCCGCGTGAGGTGGCGGCCGAAATCCGTCGCTACGAGGGCGAGCGAGTGGCCAACGACTCGACCTACTGGCTCTGGTTCGAGCTGCTCTGGCGCGACTATTTCCATGTGTGGGTACGGCGTTGGCAGTCACGTGCCTTCAAGGCCAGCGGCATGGTGGGCCGCACGGCGTGCGGCGCGCAGGACGTGTCGGCCTTTGATCGCTGGCGCACGGGCACGACCGGAGAGCCCTTCGTCGATGCCTGCATGCACGAGTTGGCCGCCACCGGGTGGATGTCCAACCGCGGTCGGCAGAACGTGGCGAGCTGGCTGACGAAGACCGCCGGCGTGGACTGGCGCTGGGGCGCGTGGTGGTTCGAGAGCCAGCTGCTCGATTACGACGTCGGCCCCAACTGGGGCAACTGGCAGTA
>SYIB01000075.1 GCA_005798965.1 Planctomycetia bacterium | reverse complement strand
GTTCTTCATCTTCAGGGTGTACGGATGGTCCTCGCCGAGGACCTTGCCGGCCCGGATCGCCGCCGGTTCAAGGACGGCGATCGCCTCGGTCCGGCCCTCGGCCGTTCGAAGGGCCAGCAGGCAGACCGAGAGGTTGTTGGCACTCACCAACGTATCCGGGTGATCATCCCCGAGCAGCCGTGATCGGTCCTTCATCAGGGCGCGGCCAAGGTCGATCGCCTCGGGGATGCGTCCTGCCAAGCGATCGACCTCGGCAAGGTTGGATCGGATCTGGAGCACCGAGGGATCGTCCGCTCCAACGAGCGCGGTGCGTCGTTCCAGCGCCTCCTTCAAGGCCACCAGCGCCTCATCGAGCTTGCCCTGGTCCACCAAGGCCCAGCCGAGGGAGGCCAGCACCCGGATCCGGTCGGGGTCATCGGGCCCACATGCACCGAGCAGGCGCTCATGTGCGGAGCGGAGACCCTCCACCGCGCGATCGACGCGGTCCAGCGCACGATCGACCTCAGCAAGCTCGGCTTCGGCCGAGATGGTCTGCGCGCTCGAGGCACCGAATCCGGCCTCGGCCGCCTCGCGCGCGATCTTCAGGAAGCGCTCGGCCTCAGGCCAGGCACCGATGTTGAAGTATGCCTGGCCCAGCATGCTCGCCAAGTCGTGACGGACCTGATCATCCATGGCCGCATCAGCCTCGAGGCGACGCGCCGACTCGGCGAGCACGAGCTTCATCACGGTCGTGTCCGCCTCGCGTGCTACTTCGGGAGTGACACCAAGAACGGTCTCCTGGGTGAACTTGAGCAGCTCCTTGGTGCGCGCAAGCTGCCGCTGGGTGGCCCGGAACTGCGCACGGGCTTCGACCCAACCCAGCGTGGACACCACCCCGCCACCCGCGAGCGCCAGCAGCGCCGCAGCGGCCAGCGCCGTCGCCACGCGGTTTCGGCGCACGAAGAGCCGCGCACGGTAGCCAGCACGATCGGGAGCGGCCGCAAGCGGGCGGTCCGTGAGCCAATGCTGAAGATCCTGCCCAAGCGCATCCATCGAGGCGTAGCGGTCCTCGACCGCCGGCTCGAGCGCCCGCGCCGCGATCCAGTCCGGGCCGCTCCGCAAGGCACCCGCCCACGCACCAACCTCGGTCACGCGGCGCCGGGCCCGGTCGGCCGCATCACGCGCGGCGAGCGATCCAACGATCGCACTGGGCGACGTCGATCGGCCATCGGGCTTCGACCCCGTCAAGAGCTCCACCAAGACCACGCCCATCGACCACACGTCGGCACGCGCGTCCACCGCGCGGCCGGGCACCGTCTGCTCCGGCGCCATGTAGCCCGGCGTACCGAGGACGGGATTTCCAAGCATCGCAGCACTGCCATCACGGCTGCGCGTGAGCCCGAAGTCGATGACCTTGACGAGCGGCTGCCCATCGCGCTCGGTCACGAGCATGTTCGCTGGCTTGAGGTCGCAGTGCGTGATCCCGCGCAGATGCGCGTGCTGCACAGCATCGCACGCCTGCACGAGGAGCGCAGCCCGATCACGAAGCCCCAGCTGCCGGGCATCGCACCAGGTCGTGATCGGCTCGCCCTCGATCCACTCCAGGACGACGAACGGCCGGCCGAGCCGATCGATGCCAGCCACGTGCAGCGTGGCAACGGATGGATGCTGCAGCGCCGCCAGCGCCGCCTGCTCAAGCTCGAACTGGTGCCGCGCAAGCTCGCTTGCGAGCGCGTGGCGCATGAGCTTGACCGCCACGCGCCGTCGCGCAGGCGCATGCTGCCAACCCAGCCACACGGTGCCGAAGCCCCCTTCACCCACCTTCGCCTCGATCTCGATGCCGGGAATCTCCGGAGCGGCCTGCCTGCCGTCATCCCCACGCAGCCCCTCAGTCTGGCCGAGCCCACTCACGGTGCGTACGCCACGCCGGGCTGGCCCTCGACGCGCATGGGCGCGTCACCGCCGCTGCCAAGCCTGAATTCATCGTGGACCACCTGCAGCGCACGCTGGCCATCCAGCCGCGGCACGATGCATGAAACCTTGATCTCGCTCGTCGAGATGTTGTGGATCGCGATGCCGTGACGCGCAAGCGCCTGGAACATGCGGCTGGCGATGCCGGCGTGGCTCTTCATGCCGGTGCCCACCGCGCTGACCTTGCTAAGCCCCACATCGATCTCGAGCTCGCCGTGGCCGAGTTCCAAGAGCAGGCGTGCCATGATGTCCTGCGTCTCGGCCAAGTCATCGTGCTCGACGGTGAACGCCACGCTGGTCATGTCGCCGAACTCCGTCTGCACGATGTCGTCGACGACCACGCCCGCAGCTGCAACGCGCTCAAACATGCGTGCCTGCAAGCCCACGGCGTTGGGCACGCGGCGCACGGTGAGCCGGCCGAGCTCCTCCTTCAGCGCACAACCGACGACGGCGATCTCTTCCATGTCCGGGGTCTCCTTGCAGATGATGGTTCCCAAGTCGGGCTTCTGGCTGTGGCGCACGTGGATCGGCACGCCGTAGCGCTCGCCGAAGACGACCGCGCGCGCATGCATCACGCCCGCGCCGAGCGCAGCGAGCTCGAGCATCTCTTCGTACGAGATGCGCTCGAGCTTGCGGGCGTTGCGGACCACGCGAGGGTCGGCGGTGTACACACCATCGACGTCGGTGAAGATCTCGCAATGACCCTCAAAGCGGCCGACCTCGATCGCCGCAGCCACGGCCACCGCCGTCGTGTCACTGCCGCCGCGACCGAGCGTGGTGATCGCACCGCGCGGGCTTCGGCCCTGGAAGCCCGCCACGATCGGGATCGCACCCTTGGCCAAGCACGATTCGAGCGACGTGCGGTCGATGGTGGTGATCTTGGCGCGACCGTAGTGGCCATCGGTCACGATGCCCGCCTGGTCACCCGTGAAGCTCTCGGCATCGAGCCCCATCTCCTGCAGCGCGATGGCCATAAGCGCCACCGAGACCTGCTCGCCGGTCGCCATGAGCATGTCGAGCTCGCGGCGGTTGGGCGCAGGGCTCAGTCGCCGCGCGAGCGCGATGAGTTCATCGGTGGTGTGGCCCATCGCACTCACCACGACGGCGACTTGGTGCCCCTCGGCGCGGCGGTCGGCCACGCGCGTGGCGCATCGACGGATCCGGTCGGGATCTGCGACCGAGGTGCCACCGAACTTCATCACGACACGGGCCATGGAACGGCCGATGTTACCGGGCGCATGGCGCCTGGGAAGGCCCACGAGAGGTTTGTGAGCCGACAGCGCGCAGCCGACATCACGTCACAGGAAGCCGACGAGCCCGCTCGCGCGACGGCGGCCGCTCCGGCGGCTCAGGCCCCGACGCTCTCCGCCTTGCTCCGTTCGCTGCGCTCGTGGCGACGGCGCTCGGCCTCGCCAAGGATCTTCTTGCGCACGCGGACCTGGGTCGGCGTGATCTCGACGAGCTCGTCGTCCTCGATGTACTCGAGGGCCGCCTCGAGCGACATGAGGCGCGGTGCCTTGAGCACCACGGTCGCTTCCTTCGCGGCTTCGCGGAAGTTCGTGAGCTGCTTTGCCTTCACCACATTGACGTTGAGGTCGTTGTCGCGGTTGTGCTCGCCCACGATCATGCCCTCGTACACGACCTCGCTCGGCCGGATGAACATGAAGCCTCGGTCACCGAGGCCAAGCAGCGCATAGGCAGTGGCCGTACCCGATTCCATGCTGATCATCACGCCGTTCTGGCGCTTGGCGATGCCGCCCTTGATCGGCTTGTAGCAGTGGAACGAGTGGTACATGACGGCCTCGCCGCCGGTGGCGTTGAGGACCCGCGTGCGCAGGCCGATGAGGCCACGCGCGGGGATCTCGGCCTCGACGTGCATGCGCTCGCCACGGGTGTCGACCTTGAGGATCTCGGCGCCGCGCTGCCCGAGCAGCTCGAGCGATGCCCCCATCCCGCTGAGCGCTGTATCGAGCACCAGGCGCTCGAATGGTTCGCACGTCACGCCGCCGATCTCCTTCTCGATGACCTGCGGCTTGCCCACGGTCAGCTCGAAGCCCTCGCGGCGCATGTTCTCGATGAGGACGCCAAGGTGCAGCAGGCCACGGCCCGACACGTGGAACTCGTCGCTCGTGTCGCCCATCGACACCTTCAGCGCCACATTCTTCTCGAGTTCCTTCTGCAGGCGATCCCAAATCTGGCGGCTCGTGACGTACTTGCCCTCCCGACCGCCGAGCGGACCGTCGTTGATGCGGAACACCATGTGCAGCGTGGGTTCGTCGACCTTCACGCGTTCCATGGGGATCGGCTGGTCGAAGAGGCAGATCGTGTCGCCGATCTCGATGTCGGGGATACCCTCGATCGCGCACAGATCGCCTGCCTCGACGAGCTCGGCAGCCTGGCGGCCGAGGCCCTCGAAGCGCTTCACTCCCGAGATGCGGCCGCGCTTCACGCTGCCATCCTGCTTGGTCGCCACGATCGCCAGGTTGGGCTTGACCGAGCCCTGGTAGACGCGGCCGATCGCGATGCGACCGACGTAGTCGTTGTAGTCGAGGTTCGTGACGAGGAACTGCAGCGGCTTGCTCGCGTCGCAGGTCGGCGACGGAACACGCTGATGGATTGCCTCGAAGAGGTCCTTCACGCCGCGCTCACGGTCGTTGCGGTCGAACGCGGCCCAGCCGTCACGGCCGCTGGCGAAGAGGACGGGGAAGTCCAGCGCCAGGTCATCGGCGCCCAGCTCGACGAGCAGGTCGAACACCTCGTTCACGACCGCATCAGGCCGGCCTTCCGGGCGGTCGCACTTGTTCACGACGACGATCGGCTTCAGGCCGACCTC
>SYIB01000074.1 GCA_005798965.1 Planctomycetia bacterium | reverse complement strand
GCGACCGGACATGCACCACATCAGGTTGGCGGCGTGCCCGAGCGTCGGGTCGGGATCGACCGGCGGCTTGCCGTCGAGCGTGCGCTGGCAGATGCCGATGACGGTCGGGATCTGGGCGAGCAGGCGCTTGGCCTTGCGGAGTCCGGCAGCCGGCGAGTTGTCCTCGCAATCGGGATCCGTGTGCGAGAGCAGGCTCACGCCCGAGCGCAGGATGCTCATCGGGTGCGCGCCCGGCGTTTCCTTGGCGATGCGGACGATCGCGTCGCGCACGCTGGCGGGCACTTGGCGCATGCCCGTGACCTCCTTGCGGAAGGCATCCAGCTCGGCTGCGGTCGGCTTGTGGCCGACGAGCAGCAGGAACGCGACTTCCTCGAAGCTCGCGTGCTCGGCCAGGTCCGCGATCTCATAGCCGCGGTAGATCAACTCGGACTGGGTGACGGCGCAGATGGTGGTGTCGCCGACCGTCTGACCGGCGAGGCCGCGGGTGTCGACAGGCTTGGGGGCTGCTGCAGTGCTCATGGGTTCTCCTTCAACTTTTGGACCGCCGATGGTAGCGCGACAAGCCGTCCCGGGCACCTCATATCCTGCTCCGATGCGATCGCTCCACGCAACGTTTCTGGCCCTCTCCGCCCTGCTGCCCGCCGCCTGCGTGCAGACCGGGCCACACGAACACCGCGCCCAGCAGGTTGCCGATCTGCTCGTCGGCGACTTCTCAAGCGGCGAGCAATCCAAGATGGATTCGGAGTTCCGCGAGGTCGTGCTGCATGCGCGGCGGATCTGGGCGGGACCCAATCATCCACAGGGCGCCGGTGACGCGGTCTGGCTCTATGTGGAACAGGCGATGGCGGAAGCGCAGGAGAAGCCGTACCGCCAGCGCGTGTACCGGATTGCAGAGCTCGGCGGCGTGCGCGCGGGCACCGTGCGCAGCGAAGTGTTCGAGTTCAAGGATGGCCCCGAGCGCTTCGTGAACTGCTGGAAGGATGGCTGTGCAGCGATCGAGTCGATCGGGCCCGATGCACTCGTCCCGCGCGAAGGCTGCGCGATCGATCTCACGAAGGACGGCGCGACCGGCGGATGGACCGGCAGCACGCATGCGCAGGATTGCGTGAGCACGCTGCGTGGCGCGAGCTGGGCATCAAGCGAGGTCGTGCTGCTGCCGGGCCTGCTCGAGACGTGGGACCGCGGCTTCGACGCCGCAGGCACGCAGGTCTGGGGCGCGGTCAAGGGGCCGTACCGATTCGTACGGATGGGCGAGGCGAGGTGACGCATCCGGCGAAATCATCCAGACCACCGAACGACACTGCCCCCATCATCACACGGCCTTCACCGAACCCCAACCGGGCGTTCACGCGGTGGCGGCATGCTGTGCACCATGCCCCCGCCGACCCGCGCACTCGTCCTCCCGCTCATTGCCTTGAACATGACTGGCCACGCCAGCGTGGTCGATGCGTTCACTGCCGGCGACTTGGCCGACCACCGATTCCTGCCAACGGCGATTGCGCTGTCGCCCGGCATGACGACTATTCGCGGTCAGTCAGGGCTGTCCCCGGTCCCCGGCATCGCCGATCTTGACGACGTGACCGTCACCCCGTTGGCACGGCACCGGCTCAGGTGATTCGCGCCTTCGTCCGCCTGTCAGCCCTTCACAGGCGTCAGCCGCGTCACGCGGCCCTGCGGCACCCACTCGGCCACGAGGATGCTGCCGTCAGCGAGCCAGATCGCATCGTGCGGGTGCACGAAGCGGCCGAACTGGAAGCTCTCGGTCGGCTGGCCGCGCAGGTTCGTGGGGTGACCATCGCCGAGCGCGACCACGGGCTTGAAGGACTCGTCGTAGAGGCAGACGACGCTCTCGAGGTCCGGCACCAGCATCAGGTTGCCGCGGAACTTCATGTCGCACGGCATGCGCACGCCATCCGTATGGATCGCCACCGGCGTGCCATCGAGCGCCAGCACCTGGATGCGTCGGTTGCCGCGGTCGGCGACGACCAGCATCGGCTCCTTGCCGCGCAGATCGATGCCCAGGCCGTGCGGGCAGCTCGTCTCGCCCTTGCCCGAGCCGGGCTTCGTGATGATCTTCTTCCACTGCCCGTCGGCGCCGAAGAGATGGATGAAGCCCCTACCGTAGCCATCGCCCACGAAAAGGTCGCCGTCCGGATGGAACGCCACGTTCGTCGGGCACCACTCCTCGGCCGAGCCGTACACGCCGCTCTGCATCGGGCAGGTCGCGGTCCACACCACGGTGCCATCGAGCGCGGTCTTGACCACGCACCGCCGGCGCGTGTCACAGTGGTACAGGTACTCGCGGTCGCCTTCCTTGCGCAGGTCGAGCCCGTGCGCGCCACCGGCGAAGTCCGTGCCCCAGCCGCCGACCGGACGGCCATCGGCCTCGTAGACGCAGACCGCCAGCGCCTTCTCGCTGCCGCCACCCACGGTGTGCGCCAGGTAAATGCGGCCAGCCGCATCCTGCGCCACGCCGTGCGTGTCGCCCCACGCGGTGCCCTTCAGCGGCGAGAGGAACGAGTGATTGACCGAGTAACGCTGCGAGCCCGAGCCGATGGGCGCTGGCTGCGGGTCATCCCCAAGCGCGCGCGGAGCGAGGAACGACGGTGCCGCGACGGAAGCCGCGGTGGCTGCGATGAACGCGCGTCGGTCGAGGGTCAGGCGCGCAGGCTACCTGCGCGCGGGGCTCACTCGCCGGGAAAATCCCACTGCTCGCCCGGCCGGTAGCCGAGCAGGCCGTAGAGCTCGCTGCGGTGCTGCATGCGCGGCAGCATCGCCTCCATCGAGCCATGCGCCTTGAGGTGGGCGAGCCCATCCTCGACCGCCTTCATCGCCATGCGCATCACGCTCAGCGGATAGATCACGATCGAGTAGCCCATGGCCCCGAACTGCGCTGCGCTGATGTGCGCGGTCTTGCCGAACACGGTCATGTTGGCGAGCGAGCGCCCGGGCGAGGCCTTGGCGAACTGCGCGAACTCGGCGGCATCGGCGAGCCCCTCGGGGAAGATCACGTCAGCGCCGGCCTCACGGTAGAGGTTCGCACGACGGATCGTGCCCTCGATCCCCTCCATGGCACGGGCATCGGTGCGCGCGATGATGACGAAGTCCGCGCTACGCCGCGCCTTGGCCATGGCCGCGATCTTGTCCGCCATGGCGTGCGGAGGCACGACCTCCTTGCCGTCGAGATGGCCGCACCGCTTGGGGAAGACCTGGTCCTCGACATGGAGCGCCGCAGCACCGGAGCGCTCGTAGTCGACGACCGTGCGCACCGCGCACTCGACCTCGCCGTAGCCGGTGTCGGCGTCGGCGAT
>SYIB01000011.1 GCA_005798965.1 Planctomycetia bacterium | reverse complement strand
GGGACTCATGGGTGCGGCTTTCTGGTTCGACAGGTCGTGGCGCGGGCCAAGCTGTACAGTAGGCGGCATGCCGACTTTCGACTTCGCCACGGTTCTTCAGATCGTTCTCGCGCTCGGCCTGCTGAATGTCTGGCTGCTGCGCACCGGCAAGGCCACGGCCTACCGCGGCGGCGCGGCCAAGAACCTGAAGGAAGAGTTTGCGACCTACGGCCTGCCGCCGTTCATGTACTACCTCGTTGGGGGGCTGAAGATCGGCTGCGCACTCGCCCTGCTCGCCGGCCTGTGGATCCCCGAGACCGTGGTCCCCGCTGCTGGCCTGCTCACCGTGCTCATGCTCGGCGCGCTCCTGATGCACATCAAGGTCAAGGACCCGATCTCGAAGTCGATCCCTGCCACCACGATGCTCGCGATGACCTCGACGCTCGCCCTGCTCAAGCTCGGGCAGTGAAGCACGCCTGACGCGCGCGCAGCGGCGATGGCCGCGGGGCGCCGCTACTTCCCCGATACCCTGAACCCGATCCCCAGCGCCAGCAGCAGCACGCTCGGCCAGAAGCTGAGGAACGCAAGGATGCCGAAGCCGATCGGATTGGGGTTGGGGTCGGCCGTCCACCCCATCTTCGCGGCCACGAGCACGCCCACCAGCGGCCCCGTGCCCGCAAGCAATCCAAGCACACCCAAGAGCAGCATGACGGAGCTGAGGGTGCGGCGGCGACTTTTGACGCTTTCCTCGTCGTTGGAGGGCATGACGGCGATGCTACGCGGGTAGGTTGTCCCGCCTGGGCGCGGATCGTTCTGCCCGCCCGGACAGGAGCCCGTGATGAAGGATGCATGGTGGTGGCGCGGTGGCATGCTCTCCCTGGCGACCCTGACGGTCGCCCTCGGCGGCTCGGCTGCGCCCGCAACGCACGCTCGGCCAACGAACCCGGCACCACTGGGCGCACATGCCGCCCCCGCCCCGTCGACCACCAACCCGCTCGCTGCGCCGAGCCCAGCGAACATCCTCTTCGTCATTCTGGATGACGTGGGCGCCGACCAGCTCACGATCACCAACCCATCGAACCCCGCGCTCGCTCGCATCCCCACGATCGAGGCGGTCGCATCGCAGGGCGTGAACTTCACCAACTGCTGGGCGATGCCCGAGTGCTCGCCCAGCCGCGTGAGCTTCTTCACCGGCCGCTTCCCCGCACGCACCGGCGTGGGCTCGCCGCTGACCCAGACCACGCTCGCGCAGTCGCAGTGCTCGCCGTTCGAGGTCACCGCGCCCAGGCTGCTCGCGCAGGCCGGCTACCGCAGCGCGCTCTTCGGCAAGTTCCACCTCGCGCAGAACGAAGAGAACCCCTACGGCATCGGCGCGCCCGCCTCGGTGGGGTTCACGCACTTCAACGGCACGCTCCTCGGCGGACCGCCCTTCATCGACGAGACCGTGGCCGGCCAGATCACCGACCCGGGCGCAGTGGCCTCGTGCGGGTATCCCGTCCTGGGCAACGCTCCCGCGATCTGCGCCTGCGCGTTCGAGGACGGCACCTGCGAAGAAGGCATCGATGCGGTGGATTGCCTGACCGCCGGCGGCGTGCCGCTGACGGCGGCCGACGGCTCGCCGATCACCACCTGCGACGGCGGTGCGATCGCGCGCATCGATTGGTCCACGACCAGCGGCAACTACGCGTGGCCGCGCACCGTGAACGAAGGCGGCGCCGCGTTCCAGGAGATCCCCGCGCGCGTCTACGCCGACACGGACCAGGCCGAGCTCGCCACGGCCTTCATCCTCAAGCATCGGGCCACGGGCACACCGTGGATGTGCTCACTCTCCTTCACCGGCGATCACGATCCGTGGCAACAGCCGCCGGCGGATCTCCTGCCGCCGGGCACGCAGTGGCCGCAGAACCTGCCGTATGCGTGCGACGTCGAGCCGGGCATCGACAGCGCAGGACTGCAGCAGCGCCAGCTCTCGGACTGGACCATCGAGTCGATGGATCGACAGATCCGCCGCGTACTGTTGGCGACCGGCCTGGCTGCGATCGGACCGAGCGGCTTGACCATCACCGCACCCGACACCCTGATCGTGATCATCGGCGACAACGGATCGTTCCTGACCACGGTGAAGGCGCCCTTCAATCCAGTGCGCTCGAAGGCGACGGCGTACCAGACTGGCATCGTGGTGCCGCTGGTGATCGCCGGCGGGCCGGTGGTCGCACCCGGTCGCGCCGTCGATGCGATGGTGAACGTGGTCGACCTCTTTCAGCTCTGGGGCGAGGCTGCCGGCATCGATGTCCATGATGCGATGCCGGGCACGCGCCAGCTCGATTCGTTCCCGATGATGCCCTACCTGCGCAACCCCGTGCAGGAGCCGCTGCGGTGGTTCAACTTCTCGGAGTACCGCGAGCCCTACCAGGCCGAGCTGTGCTATCCCTGCCTGATCGCCTCGCCCGGTGGCGCCACCTGCACCGACACGATCCTGACGACGCAGCAGCTCTGCGAGAGCCAGGGCGGCGTGTGGTACGGACCCGGTGGCGTGGTCACGGGCGCGCCGCAGGACACCTGCTGCGAGCTCTTCCAGGCGCTCGGCGAACCCAGTGGTTTCGCGGTCGTGTACGGCACGCAGCAG
>SYIB01000010.1 GCA_005798965.1 Planctomycetia bacterium | reverse complement strand
GGTCCTTCTGTCGCAGTGGGGCACCTGAATCCACGACCAAACAAAGGACGACCCATGACCACACGCCACCTGATCGCCACCGCGCTCCTCGCCTCCCTCGCCGCCGCCCCATGCCTGGCGCAGGACGGTGAGCTCGCCGGCCCCATCTGGTGCGAAGGTCCCGAGGAGAACGGTGCCGGCGGAAGCAAGGATGCTGGCTCCACGCCGGGCACCTCGCAGCCGGTCGCCTCACCGCTGGCGCCCTCGACGGGTTCCCCGCTGACGAGCATCCGCGGCGGCGTCTCGCCCTCAGGACTGCTCTCGCCCGATCGCGTCGACCTGTACGAGATCACCATCACTTCGTCGTCGAACTGGTCCATCTCGGCCTCACGCGCCACCACCTTCGATCCGGCGATCTTCCTGTTCCGCAAGACGATCAACGCGAACGGCCTCCCCGAGGCCACGCCGGTGGTCATGTGCGATGACGCCAATGCATCGACGAATCTGCCGACCATCGTCGGCTCCTGCGGAGTCACGGTGCCAGTGCCGAACGCGGTCTGCCTGACGGCCGGCGTCTACTATCTGGCCGTCGCACCCTCGGGTGCCGTGCCGTTCCGCTGCGCCAACGACCCGATCCAGCAGACCCTGTTCACCTACACGCCGGGACAGGACGGAGTCGTGTTCCCCGCCACGGCGCAGCAGTCCGACCGCCTGTGCGACTGGGCCGTGCCGACCACCGCGACTGGCGGGAACTACACGATCGCGGTCACGGGCAACGTGATCGTGACGCGAGCGACCACGCCTGAAACGACGCTGACCCTCGGCACCGGCACCTTCTCCTACGGCAATCCAGGGACCGCCGCGGATACCGAAGACCGGCGCATCGGCCTGATGGAGTGCGGCTTCTTCCCGCTCTGGATGGCCAACCCGACCTGGTTCCGCCTGGCCGAATGCCTGGGCACGACCAACATCAAGGTCTGCTCATCGAACACCTCGGCGAATCCCTTGGCGATCGTCGTGTACCAGGGCGTGCCGGGTTCGCTGACGCCGATCGCCTGCAGCACGCTCGGCACGAGCTGTTCCACCAATGGCGCCGAGGTCACCTTCACCAACCTCAATCCGGAGCCGATCTTCGTGGCCTATGGACCGATGACGCTGTCGATCGGCTCGGGCACCGTCACCAGCGCTGGCACGCTGATCATCTCCTGCACGCCTGCGCAGCCCGATGCCGACATCAACGGCGACGGGATCATCGATGGCAACGACCTGTCCTTGCTGCTCTCGCAGTGGGGGAGCTGATCCTGCGAGCGACCGTACGATGCGGGCGTGAGCACCTCCGTCGACGATCGCACCATCGACAGTTCCGATCCCGGCGAGCCGCGCGGATCGGACTTCGGAGCCACGACGCCGCCGTCGGCGCCTGACACGGGTGCCACGCTGCCGCCGCCCGCCGGCGGCTGGCACGATGCGCCAGCGGCGCCGCGTAAGCGGGCTGCCGAATCAATGGTCGGGCAGACGGTTGGTCGCTACCAGATCCTGCAGTTGCTCGGTGAGGGCGGCTTCGGCGCGGTGTACCTGGCCGAGCAGTTCGAGCCCGTCCGACGCAAGGTCGCGCTGAAGGTGATGCGCTCAGGCAGCGACCGCGAGGACCTGGTCGCTCGCTTCGAGGCCGAGCGCCAGGCGATGGCGGTGATGAACCACCCAGGCGTTGCAAAGGTCTGGGATGCCGGGGCGCTGCCGGATGGCAAGCCGTTCTTCGCGATGGAGTTCGTGCCGGGCAAGCCGCTCGATGAGTTTGCCGATGCCGAGCGTCTCGACCTGCGCGCACGCGCACGGCTCTTCCTGCAGGTCTGCGACGCGATCCAGCACGCCCACACCAAGGGCGTGGTGCACCGCGACCTCAAACCCGGAAACATCCTGGTCTTTCGCGATGCCGAGACCTTCCACGTGAAGGTGATCGACTTCGGCATCGCGAAGGCCGTGAACACCACGCTGCACTCGCGCAGCTTTGAGACGCAGTTTGGGCACTTCGTCGGCACGCCGGCGTACATGAGCCCCGAGCAGGCCGATGGCAAGGCCGACATTGACACGCGCAGCGACGTCTACACGCTCGGCGTGATCGTGTACGAGCTCCTCACAGGCTGGTTGCCACTGGACCAGAAGACGCTGCAGGGTGTGGGGGTGAGCGAACTCAGCCGTGTGGTACGCGAGTACCGGCCGCCGTCGCCGCAGCAGCGCATCAAGCAGGTCGAACGAGATGACCTCGGCCGGGCGAACACGATCGCCCACGCGCGCGGGACTGATCCTGCCGCGCTCGCCAAGGCGCTCCGCGGCGACCTCGAACGGATCATCTTCAAGGCGCTCGAGAAGGACAGGGAGGTGCGCTACCAGAGCGCGAGCGCACTCGGGGATGACCTGCGTGCGTGGCTCGCCGGCGACCCGGTGAGCGCCGGCCCGCCGGGCACGGCGTACCGGATCCGCAAGCTCGTGGCCAAGCACAAGGTGGCGGTGGCGGCGGCGACGCTCGGCGTCTGCATGATCATCGCATCGTCGGTCGCCATGGCCTTCCTCTGGCGCACCGCGGTCACGCAGGAACAACGCGCTCGTCAAACGCTCAGCACATTCCTGCTCGCGCTGCGCTCAGCCGACACGAAAGGGGCAGCAGAGCAGGTTGCGCTGACGATTTCTGACTTGCTTGAGGGCGTCGAGAAGGCCGTGACGACGGAACTGAAGGATGACCCGCAGGTTGCGGCAGAGCTCTACGACACCGTCGGCCAGCTCTATCTCGCCTTCAGCGATTATGAGCCCGCAGCACGCAACCTGAAGGAAGCGCTCGAGGTCCGTACGGCCTTGCAGGAATCGGATCCATCGCAGACCAGTGCGCTTGAGGTGATCCGAACGCGCCGGAACATCGCGCGCGCGCAGTACTTTCTGAAGCAATACGGAGCAAGCGAGGAGGGCTTCGCCCTCGCTGTGGTGGGACTCGACGAGCTCGCACCGGCCGAGGTCCGAGAGCGGGCCGAGGCACGTGCCATGCTCGCCGCGGCGCAGGTGCAACTCAAGAAGATCGACGATGCCGACCGCAACGCGACCATGGCGCTCGACACGCTGCGCAAGGAGTTCGGCGAGGAGAGCGATGAGTACGGCGCTTCGCTCTTCGCCCGGTCGCGGCAGCTTGAGTCACTCGGCCGAGTCGATGAGGCGGCCGAGGCCTACAGTCGCGTCGCCGCGATCTTCGCCAAGGTTTCAGGGCCGGATGACTGGCGCGTGGGCCGTGCACTGCGCCAACTCTCGATCATCCAGCTCGGTCGCGGCGAACTGGCCGCGGCACTGCCCAACCTGCAGCGCGCCGTGCGCCTGACGGAAGCTCGCTTTGGCGAGAGCGATCCGCTGGTCACAGCCGCCAAGCATGACCTTGCCGACACCATGCTGAAGCTCAGCACGAACCTCGACGAGGCGCGCGAGATGGCCCGCCGCGCACTGGCCGGGCGGAAGGCCAACGGCAAGAACCCCGTCAACACCGCCAAGACCATGGTGCTGCTTTCGCGAATCGATGAGGCGCGATCGGATCTGGCCCCGGCGACTCGTTCGCAGCGCGATGCGGTCGAGGTCCTGCGCACAGCGATGCCCCAAGGCAGCCCAGACACCACGGCGGCTGTGGGGCGGCTTGGTCATCTCTTGGTCCAGCAGGACCTTACGAAGGAGGCGGAGCCACTCCTGCTCGAGGCGATCAGTTCCGCCACGCGTGAGGGTGAGCCAGCCAAGGCCATTCTTGAGCAGGCCCAAGCCGATCTGGAT